>JBARAF010000090.1:0-5875 GCA_049791695.1 Croceibacterium sp. | reverse complement strand
CCCCCCGCCAGCCTGCGGCTGAAAATCGACAGCGGGGCGCTGGCGGCCAACTGGCGCGCGCTGGACCGGCTTTCCGGCGCAGCCAGTGCAGGCGCGGCGATCAAGGCCGATGCCTATGGCCTGGGCGCACGGCTGGTCGCTCCGGTGCTGCGGCAGGCGGGTGCGCGGCAGTTCTATGTTGCGCACTGGGCGGAAGTGCCGCCGTTGCTCGACTTGCTGCCCGCCGGCGAGATTTCCGTGCTGCACGGCCCGCTGACTGCTGCCGATGCCGAATTCGCCCGCGCGACCGGCGTGCGCCCCGTGCTGAACACCCTGCATCAGGCCCGCCTGTGGCTGGAGGCGGGCGGCGGCCCGTGTGATCTGATGGTGGACAGCGGGATGAACCGGCTCGGCCTGGCGGCGGGCGATCTGGCCGATCCGCTGGTGGGCCGGTTGCAGGTGGAAACGCTGATGTCGCACCTCGCCTCGGCCGAAGAAGATACTCCGCAGAACGAGGCGCAACGATACGCCTTTGTTGCCGCTTGTGCGCAGGTCCCGGCAAAGCGCCGCAGCCTGGCCAACAGTGCGGGCATCGCCCTGGGCGCGCCGTTCGCCTTTGACCTGACCCGCCCCGGACTTGCGCTTTACGGCGGAGTGCCGTGCGCGGCGCTGGCAACGCACCTGGAGCAAGTGGTGCAACCGCAAGCGGCGGTAATCCAGTTGCGCGACCTGCGGCCGGGGGATCTGGTCGGGTACAACGCCACGTTCACCGCGCCACGCCCGATGAAAGTGGCGATTCTCTCCTTGGGCTATGCCGATGGCTATTTGCGCGGCTGGTCAGGCAAGGGAACCGTCCGGTCAGATAGAGTTGCCATGCCGGTGCTCGGCCGCGTTTCGATGGACCTGTTGATTGTTGATTGCAGTGCCAACATTGCAATTCGCGAAGGCGACTGGCTCAATATTGATTACAACCTTTCTGAATCTTCCAAAATCAGCGGTCTTTCGCAATATGAACTGCTCACAGTTCTTGGGAAGCGTTTTCAGAGAATTGCTTGACTGCTACGTGTTGCACCGCACATACCGCAGGTGCTAAGTAGCCCAGTCGCCGTTTCGCACAGGAGATCGCATGGCCGCGGAAAATAACCCGGGCGATGAGCCGATCGTAATCAAGAAGTACGCCAACAGGCGGCTCTACAATACGCGCTCATCAAGCTACATCACGCTCGACGACCTTTCGCGGATGACGCGCAACGGGGTGGATTTCCAGGTGCTGGATGCCAAGACCGGCACCGATATCACGCACCAGATCCTGACCCAGATCATCATGGAAGAGGAATCCAACGGCGAGCAGATGCTGCCGATCAGCTTCCTCCGCTCGCTGATCTCGATGTACGGCAATTCGATGCAGACATTGATGCCGCATTACCTCGAAGCGACGATGGATAATTTCCGCGCCAACCAGATGAAGATCCAGGACAGCTGGAAAGCCAACCTGGGGCCGGCCGCCTTTGCCAAATTGGCAGAAACCAACATGGCGATGTTCCAGGCGGCGGCCAGTGCCTTCGTTCCCGGAATGAGCAAGCCCACCGGCGGTGCCGCTGGTTCTGCCCCGCAATCCCCGGCTGAAAGCCGCCCCACTGCCAGTGACGACATTGAAGCGCTGAAGGCGCAGATGGCGGCCATGCAGAAGAAGCTGGAAGAACTGGACAAGTAAGGCGGGGGAAGTTCGGCGCTGCCCAAGCGCCGCCCTTCCATAGTACCGCTCAGGCCGCTAGGGGGCGCGTTCCAATCGCTGTTGCAGGAACGCCCCCAATGTCCGGCGCCAAATCCGCCATCCGCCACGCCCTGAACACCAAGCGCGAAGACGATTTCGCCGGCTGGTACCAGGAAGTCATCGCCGCTGCCGACATGGCGGAAGAATCCGGCGTGCGTGGCTGCATGGTGATCAAGCCCTGGGGTTATGGCATCTGGGAACGGATGCAGCGGCTGCTGGATGCGCGGATCAAGCTGGCCGGGGTGCAGAACTGCTATTTCCCGCTGTTCATTCCCCTGAGCAATTTCGAACGCGAAGCGGCCCACGTGGAAGGCTTTGCCAAGGAAATGGCCGTGGTCACCCACCACCGCCTGATCTCGGATGGCAAGGGCGGGCTGATCCCCGATCCCGAGGCGAAGCTGGAAGAACCGCTGGTGGTCCGCCCCACCTCCGAAACCATCATTGGCGATGCGATGAGCCGCTGGGTGCAGAGCTGGCGCGACCTGCCGTTGCTGCTCAACCAGTGGGCCAACGTGGTGCGCTGGGAAATGCGCACGCGGATGTTCCTGCGCACCAGCGAATTCCTCTGGCAGGAAGGCCATACCGCGCATGAAACCCGCGCCGACGCGCTGACCGAAACCATGCGCGCGCTGGAAATGTACCGCGAATTTGCCGAAAATGACTTGTCGCTGCCGGTGGTTGCGGGCGAAAAGCCGGAGAACGAACGCTTCCCCGGGGCCGTCTCCACCTTCAGCATCGAAGCGATGATGCAGGATGGCAAGGCGTTGCAGGCGGGGACATCGCACTACCTCGGCACCAGCTTTGCCGAGGCATCGGGCATCCGGTTCCAGGATCGCGAAGGCGGCCAGCAACTGGCGCACACGACCAGCTGGGGTGTTTCCACCCGCATGGTTGGCGGCGTGATCATGACCCACGGCGATGATGACGGCCTGCGCGTGCCGCCGGCCATTGCCCCGTTCCAGATCGTGATCCTGCCGATGCTGCGCGACAAGCCCGAAGATGAGGCGCTGGTCGCCTATTGCACGGAACTGCGCAACGCACTGGCGGGCCAGGTGGCGCAGGGCGAACCTGTCCGCGTGCTGCTGGATACCAAGCCGGGCAAGGCTGCGGCCAAGCGGTGGGATTGGGTGCGCAAGGGCGTGCCGGTGATCGTCGAAGTCGGCGGACGAGACATGGAAGCAGGTGCCGTCACCTGGCTGCGCCGCGACCGGCTCTACACCGATGAAGGCAAGCTCAATTCGGGGGCAGAGGATCGCGAGAAATTCGTCGGTTATGCCGCCGCCGTGCTCGACGACATCCAGTTTGAACTGTTCGACCAGGCGCACAAGCGGCGCGAGGCGCAGATCGAACGCGGGATCGACAGTCTGGACGCGCTGAAGGCGTTCTTTGCCGAAGACCGGCGTTATCCCGGCTGGGCGGAAGTCAGCTGGGCCAAACCGACCGGTGCCGCGCTGGATGCCGTGGTGGAAGTGCTCAAGTCGCTGAAGCTGACACTGCGCAACGTCCCGCTGAACGCGGAAGCCGCCACCGGCACATGCCTGTTCACCGGCGAACTGGCGGTGGAACGGATCTACGTCGCCCGATCCTACTGACAGCGCCTTGCTGACTCGTTCTGCCCGTTTTGATTGCCCCCCTGCCTTGAGCAGGGGGCTCTGCGGGGCCATATACCGGCGATGCCCCGCAAAAATTCCAATGGCTTGCCTTCGCGCGAGCAGATCATCCAGTTCATCCAATCGGCTGACGGCCCTGCCGGCAAGCGCGAGATCGGCAAGCATTTCGGCTTGCTGGGACAGGAAAAGATCGCCCTCAAGCACTTGCTGAAAGACATGGCCGAAGAAGGCCTGATTGACGGCAAGCGCACCGCCTATCACCGCATGGGCGGGGTGCCCAAGGTGGCCGTACTGCGGGTGGTCGAGATCGAGGAAGGCGAGGCAATCGCCATTCCCGATGCCTGGCAGCCGGACGATGCCGTGCCGCCCGCTCGCGTGCGGCTGGTCGAAACCAAGAAGATGGCTGCCGTCCGCGTGGGTGACCGGGTGCTCGCCCGGACCGAGGAAACCGGTCGCGGCTGGACCGCCCATCCGATGAAGAAGCTGCCGTCCGCCACGGAAAGCGTGCTGGGCGTGATCGAGATCGACGCGGCAGGCAAGGTCTGGCTGGCCCCGGTGGACAAGCGTGTGCGCAATTCCAGCCTTGTGTCCGATCCGGGCGGGGCGGTGGCCGGGCAACTGGTGCTGGCCGAACCGGCCGGCCGGTCCCCGCGTGCCGGAGTCAAGGTGGTGGAAGTGCTGGGCGATCCGCTGGCCCCGCGCAGTTTCAGCCTCATCGCGATCCACAAATTCGGCATCCCGCACACCTTTGCCGAAGAAACGCTGGCAGAAGCGCAACTGGCGGCCAAGTTGCCGCTGTCGGAAAGCAAGCGCGAGGACCTGCGCCACCTGCCGATCGTCGCCATCGACCCGGCCGACGCGCGCGACCATGATGACGCGATCTGGGCCGAACCGGACGGGCAGGGCGGTTTCCGCGCCGTGGTGGCGATTGCCGACGTCGCGTTCTACGTCCGCCCCGGCGGCGCAATTGACCGCGAAGCGCGCAAGCGCGGCAACTCGGTCTATTTCCCCGACCGCGTGGTGCCGATGCTGCCCGAAGTGCTGAGCGCGGATGTCTGTTCGCTGAAACAGGGCGAAGATCGCGCGGCGATGGCGTGCCACCTGACCATCAGCAAGGATGGCCGGATCACCGAATGGCGCTTCACCCGCGCGCTGGTGCGGCTGGCGCAGAACATCGCCTATGAAGACGCGCAGGCGCAGATCGACAGCGGCGAGGCACCGGAGCACCTGCGCAACCTGTGGGACGCATGGAAGGCCTTGGCTGGCGCGCGGGCGGATCGCGATCCGCTGGAGCTGGAACTGCCCGAACGCCGCGTGATGTTGGACGAACAGGGTCGGATTACCGAAATCGCCCTGCGCGAACGGCTCGACGCCCACCGGGTGGTGGAAGATTTCATGATCGCGGCCAATGTCGCGGCGGCCAAGGCGCTGGAGGCGAAAGCCCACCCGGTGGTCTATCGCATCCACGAACCGCCGACGCGGGAAAAGCTGCTGACGTTGAAGGATTACTTCGATTCGATCGGCAAGAAACTGGCCCTGGGGCAAGTCATCACCCCCGGCCTGTTCAATCGCATGATCAAGGACGTGGCGGACGACGCCGAAAAGGCGCTGGTGATGGAAGCCGTGCTGCGCAGCCAGACCCAGGCCTATTACGGGCCGCAAAATGCGGGGCACTTTGGCTTGGCGCTGGGCAGTTATGCCCACTTCACCAGCCCGATCCGCCGTTATGCCGATTTGCTGGTCCACCGCGCCCTGGGCGATGCCTTTGGTCTGGAACAGCCCAAGCCGGACAAGCTGCCGGCCAGCACCGGGCTGGCGGACAAGGACCGCGCCGACCTGTCCCGCGTGTCCGATGCGATCAGCATGACCGAGCGCCGGGCCATGGAAGCGGAACGCGACACCATCGACCGCTATGTCGCGGCATGGCTCTCAGCACGGGTGGGCGAAGTTTTCCCCACCCGGATCACCGGGGTGCAGAAATTTGGCTTTTTCGCCACCATCGTCGGGCTTGGCGGCGATGGGCTGGTGCCGGTTTCGGCGCTGGGCCGCGAATACTTCGCTTATGACGAAAAGGCGCAGGAACTGGTCGGCGAACACACCGGCACCGCCTATACCGTGGGCACCCGGCTGGACCTGCGGCTGGCAGAGGCGAATCCGCTGACCGGGGCGCTGAAGTTTGAACCGGTCGATGCCGATGGCCAGCCGATTGAACCACGCGGCAGCCGCCCGGAAGGGCCGCGCCGGGGGAAACCGCAGGGGAAATTCTCGCAAGGCAAGCGCGGGCGGCCGGGCAATATCCGCCATCAGGGGCGGGGGAAGCGGTAGGCTGGAGGGGGGCGAAAGCCCCGCAGACTCAGCTCAACCGGTCGATTTCTTCCTCGCTCATCCCGCCCGGAACGATGAACAGCGGGCAGGGCAGCGCGCCTGCGGTGGTGGAAAAGTGGGTGACCAGCGGGCCGGGATTGCCTTCCCCCGCCGCGCCCAGCACCAGTGCGGCCACTTCCGGATGCTC
>JBARAF010000089.1:0-18971 GCA_049791695.1 Croceibacterium sp. | reverse complement strand
GGTGAAAGCTTCCCCGGCAGCGCATTCTATTACCTGTCGGACGAACCCTTTTCCGCGCAGGAACGCTATGCCGCCGCGCCGGCCCGCACCGGGGTGCAAGGGGCAAATGCTCTTGCTCTGCCTAATGTCACGTCACGGGTCCTCGATCCCGGCCCGGCAGCGCGGGCGCTGTCGCTGGCGGGCACGATGACGGACCGCGCACGGGCGCAATATTGCCTGACCATGGCCATTTATTATGAAGCCGCCAGCGAACCTGATGCGGGCCAGCGGGCCGTGGCCCAAGTGGTGCTGAACCGGGTGAGCCATCCGGCCTATCCCAACACCGTCTGCGGAGTGGTGTTCCAGGGATCGGAACGCAGCACCGGGTGCCAGTTCACGTTTACCTGCGACGGATCGCTGGCGCGCAAGCCGGCGCAGATGTGGTGGGACCGGGCTTCCCGCGTCGCGCGTGATGCGCTGGCCGGCAACGTGTACCAGCCAGCCGGGCTCGCCACCCATTACCACACGGTGCAGATCCACCCGTACTGGGCCGACAGCCTGGACAGCGTTGGCGTGATCGGGGCGCACATCTTCTATCGCTGGCGCGGCAAGGCCGGGCAGAAAGCTGCCTTCAGCGATCGCTATTATGGCGGGGAACCGGTGGCCGCGCCGCATCCGCGGCTGGCCACCCCGGCTCCGGTGGCGGAAACCGATCCGCTGGCGATTGCCCGTGCCTGGGAAAGCGGCCTGGCCGCCGCGCGTAACACGGCCCAGCCAGTGGCCAGCCACAGCCCGGCACCGGCCTACGTTCCCGAAATTCAGGCCCGCGGCGGCGACGCCCTGTACCAGCCGCACGGGGTCGAAGGGGTGGGCCAGGTGCGCGAAGAATATGCCCGCAGCGGCCAATGGCTGACCCAGCCCTGAGCCGTTTCACAACGCTGCCGAAGGCCTTGGGGACATTTAGGAAATTCTGGTCAACAGACTGGAAACCATTCGTCCAAACATTCGCTTAGCTGCCTGCCGTTATGGCGATTGCTCCCATCACGGGCCACAGGACCTCCACACCATGCCGATCCGTTTTGCCGCTGCTGTCGATGGCCGCGCACCGCGCCTGTCGCGCACTGCGGCACGTGCTGCCTTGCGCCGACCGGCCAACGACAATGGCCAGAAAATGCCCTCGGACGAACGCCTGCACGCGGCGTTGCGCCATTTTGGCCGCCACGGCATGGCCGCCGCCCGGACCGCGCGGTTGCAGGCGGAAGTGGCCTTTTTCGCCGGGGATCAGCAGGGCTATGCCCACTGGCTCGACATCTGCCGCGCCCTCGATCGGCGCATGGCGGGAGAGCTTGGATCCCATCGCTTCCTGCGCGACGGTCAGTTTCCGGTCACAACCGGCGGAAAGCCGACGTCATGACGGTATACGAGCGTTAACCAGTCAGTGATGTCTTCTCACTAGACCCGCGGTCGAGCGAGGAGCAGTCCAATCTACCGACTGAACCATATTTTCCACGGCTATTTCGGGCGCGATGCGCGCGACGATCGCGCACGTGCCAAGCTGGTTGAGACGCTGTACACCCAGCCGACCGGCCTGGTGATCGGTGGGCTGTGCGGAATTTCCGTGGCCCTGACCGCGGCGGCGCATTCAAACGGCGGGCTGACCCGGGACGTTGCAATTGCCCTGATCGTCATCGCCGTTGCCCGGGTATTCCTGGCCCTGTGGCTGGCACGCGGGAAGCAGGACCGCGACGTGCGGATGCTCGAACGGGTCTATGAAGCCGGGGCCTATTCCTACTCCCTGCTGGTTGGTGCCCTCGCCTGCGCCACCATCCTGCTGCCGACCGACCACCACGTGGAAGTGCTCGCCACTTCCTATGCGCTCGCCTATTCCAGCGGCATTGCCGCGCGCAACGCCGGGCGCCCGTTCATCGCGATCGGCCAGTTGCTGCTGTCAGTGGTGCCGGTGATTGTCGCCTGCTTCCTGGTTGGCACCCCGGCCATGATCGTCCTGGGTGTCACCACCACGTTCATGGTCTTTGCCCTCGCCTCCATCACCATGAACGTGTTCCGGACGCTGAAGGAACAGATCAATGCCGCCGAAGCCAGCGCGCGGATGGCGGAAAAGATGCGGGTGCTGGCGCGCACCGATGTCGTAACCGGCCTCGCCAACCGCGCCGGGCTGAACCACGATATCGTGGAAATGCTGATGGCCCTGCCCGCTGATCGCAAGCTGGGCCTGTTCTGGCTCGATCTCGACAAGTTCAAGGAAGTGAACGACACGCTGGGACACCCCGTGGGCGACAAGGTTCTGGCCGAAGTCGCCAACCGCCTGCGCGAACAGGCCCCGGAAGGCGCCACAATCGCCCGGTTCGGCGGTGACGAATTTATCGTGGTGGCCCAGGTGCATGATCGCAGCGAATGCGAAAAGCTCGCCCGCGCGCTCAATTATGATCTTGGTCGAACTACCCGCATCGACGGCCACCGGATCGATACCGCCTCCAGCATGGGCGTCGCCCTGCTGCCCGATGACGGCGCCGATACCGACACCCTGCTGAAATGCGCTGACCTGGCGCTGTATCACGCCAAGGTCGGCGGGCGGAACCAGATCTGCTTCTTCGACAACGCGATGACTCGCGACCTCGTCCGCCGCAAGGAGATCGAGGCAGAACTCCGCGCAGCGATCCTGCGCGATGAACTGTCGATCTTCTTCCAGCCGATCATCGACCTTGAAACGGGCAAGATCAAAACCTTTGAAGCACTGGTCCGCTGGTTCCACCCGGAAAAGGGCGAGCTGCGACCCGACGAATTCATCCCTGTCGCTGAAGAAACCGGCGTCATCATCACGCTGGGCAACTGGATCACCGCCCAGGCCGCACAGGCCTGCGCCGGCTGGCCGGAGGACGTGACCATCGCGGTCAACCTTTCACCGTTGCAGATTCGCGCACCGGGCGCGGCGCTCGGCATTCTCAATGCCTTGCGCGAAGCAGGCCTGGACCCGAGCCGGCTGGAACTGGAAGTGACCGAAAGCCTGTTCCTGGACGACAATGCCAACACCGCCCGGTTCATCGATGATCTGTCGGCCGAAGGGGTGCGCTTTGCACTCGACGATTTCGGCACCGGCTATTCCTCGCTCGGCTACATCCACAAATTCCCGTTCCGCAAGATCAAGGTCGATCGCAGCTTCGTGTCCGGCCCCGATGTCGGCAAGAAGACCGATGCCATCATCCGCGCCGTGGCCGAACTGGGCGCGACGCTGGGGATGGATATCGTGGCCGAAGGGCTGGAAACGATCGAACAGGTCCATGCCGTGCGCGCTGCTGGCTGCACCCTTGGCCAGGGCTATTATTTCAGCCGCGCGGTGCCCGATTACATGGCCACCCTGTTGCTGGCCCAAGAACGGGACCGCGACACGCGCGACCGGCTGGCCGGGTAACGGTTTGGCGACTGCTTGGCTTGAACGTTCAAATGCCCCAGCCGCTTGCCAGGATATAGGCGAACCCGAGGCAGGCTCCGATCAAGAGACCAATGGCAACCATGCCCCAGTTGATCGCTGGATTGGTCGTCGGTGGCTGCCAAAGCGGCTGGTCAAATTCATCCAGCCCCCTGAGGCGCTTCGGCTTGAGCGGAACGGCTCTGAAGGGCTTCTTGAAGTACGCCATCCTCGAACTCCCTGATCGAGGGAGATTCTACAGCCTCGGCTTGCCACTGTCACGATCAGCCAGCGGCAGTGCCTCATTCTTTTGGTAGAGAGTAAACTACTTCCCTGCGCTCCCGTGGTGGCCAATGATGATTTCACCCCCCAGTAACAACGCCACCGCCACCCCATAATCGCTATTGCGAACTGATAGCAAAGATAGTCCCAGACTGGGTGCTTTTCGCGGTTGCAACACGGCCATGCCGCGCCTAGGGCAGTGCCGTCGAAATGGGCGCCCTCCCCTCGCGGGATGCGGGGAAAGCGCCCCAACCGTGAAGCCAGCACCCCGCGTAAGCTGAAGGACCTAGCATGGCTCGCACCAAGATCGCGCTCATCGGCTCCGGCATGATCGGCGGCACCCTTGCCCACCTCGCTGCGAAGGCTGAACTGGGCGACATCGTCCTGTTCGACATTGCCGAAGGTATCCCGCAGGGCAAGGCGCTCGACCTCAGCCAGTGCGGCCCTGTCGAAGGCTTCGACGCGAAGATCACCGGCACCAACGATTATGCAGACATTGCCGGGGCTGACGTGATCATCGTCACCGCTGGGGTGCCGCGCAAGGCGGGGATGAGCCGGGATGACCTGCTGGGCATCAACCTGAAGGTGATGAAGGCCGTTGGCGAAGGCATCAAGGCCCACGCCCCGGACGCTTTCGTGATCTGCATCACCAACCCGCTCGATGCGATGGTCTGGGCGCTGCGCGAATTTTCCGGCCTGCCGCACAACAAGGTCGTCGGCATGGCCGGCGTGCTAGACTCTGCCCGTTTCGCCACTTTCCTCGCCTGGGAATTCGGCGTTTCGGTGAAGGACGTGAACGCCTTCGTGCTGGGCGGTCACGGTGACACCATGGTGCCGGTCACCAGCTACACCACCGTTTCGGGCATCCCCGTCGATGACCTGGTGGCCATGGGCAAGTCCACCAAGGAAGCGATCGACGCGATC
This sequence comes from Croceibacterium sp., assembly GCA_049791695.1. Classification (GTDB taxonomy): domain Bacteria; phylum Pseudomonadota; class Alphaproteobacteria; order Sphingomonadales; family Sphingomonadaceae; genus Croceibacterium_C. The sequence continues at coordinate 14,359 of JBARAF010000089.1, read as the reverse complement.
GTGGCCCGCACCCGTTCGGGCGGCGGCGAAATCGTCGGCCTGCTGAAGACCGGCAGCGCGTTCTACGCGCCCGCCACCAGCGCCATCGCAATGGCCGAAGCTTACCTGCGCGACCAGAAGCGCATCCTGCCTTGCGCGGTTTACGTTGACGGCAAGTATGGGGTCGACGGCCTGTACGTTGGCGTCCCGGCCGTGATCGGTGCCAACGGCGTGGAAGAAGTGGTCGAGATTGCCCTCGAAGGCGAAACGGCGGCCAATTTCCAGGTCAGCGTCGATGCGGTCAAGGAACTGCTGGTGGCCTGCAAGGCGATTGACAGCTCGCTGGCGTGAACCGGACGCCGGAAATCAGCGCCATTGGCACGGCTGTCGGCCTCGCCATAGCCGTCGCGCCTTCTGTGCTGGGTGGCTTGCTCCGCCCATCAGCCGGCGGCGATGGGCAGGAGTTGGTGATTTATCCGGTGATCGGCCTCGCAATCGCTGTTCCGAGCGCGATGGTATTCATCGGATGCCTGGTCCGCATCCTGCTTTTCCGGCCCCGCGACCAAGCTGATGACTGAAAGACGCACGACATGAGTTTTCTGGCTAGCAAAAGCGCCAAGGCCCCCCGGTGGGGCGAAGCGGCCCGCGCCGGCGGGGCGCTGGCGAGTGCCTCGTGGTTGCTCCGGCCCGCCACTCTAGCTGCCGCGCTGGCCCTGCCTGCATCGGCCGTTCAGGCAGAGGTCCTGGCAGACCCGGCGGCAGATCTGGCCGCCGCACTGCCCGTCTGCGTAGAAAGCCTGCGCACTGGCGACAATCCGCCGGTCGATGCCGGCTGGCGGCCTGCCACGCATATGTCGGGAACGCCATTCGGCATGGCTTCGATGAAGTCCGGCAACCTGCCCCTGATGATGGAAGCGATGGCCCACAGTCGCGAGACCTTCGTACTGGCCGAAAAGCACGTCACTCTGACGCAATATTACCGGCGGGGCGCATATGTCGCCTGCGGTATCTCGGGCGATGTCGCGGCCACGAACCAGGCAGACCTAGCGCAGGCCCTCACCGCCAGCATGGAAGCCGAAGACGGCACCGGCAAGCAGGTGGCCGAGATGCGGAAACAGTATCAGTTGGTCAGCGCGTCGGGCGCCTACCGGATCAATAAGTTCACCCTCCTCGTCGAGCCGGGAACGGCTGCAACGCCAGACCTTTTCTCACTAATCGTCATCAAGGACTGACCCTTAATGTCCATCCTCGTTAACAAGAACACCAAGGTCATCACGCAGGGGATGACCGGTGAAACCGGCACTTTCCACACCCAGCAGGCGCTGGCTTATGGCACGCAGATGGTCGCGGGTGTGACCCCCGGCAAGGGCGGGCAGAGCCACATCGGCCTGCCGGTGTTCAACACCGTGGCCGAAGCCAAGCACGCCACCGGCGCGACTGCTTCGGTCGTCTACGTGCCGCCGCCCTTCGCCGCCGATTCCATCCTGGAAGCGATCGATGCGGAAATCGAACTGATCGTCGCGATCACCGAAGGCGTTCCGGTGCTGGACATGGTCAAGGTGAAGCGCGCCCTTTCCGGCAGCAAGAGCCGCCTGATCGGTCCCAACTGCCCCGGCGTGCTGACCCCGAACGAATGCAAGATCGGCATCATGCCCGGCTCCATCTTCAAGAAGGGTTCGGTCGGCGTCGTCAGCCGTTCAGGTACCCTGACTTATGAAGCCGTGTTCCAGACCACCAACATCGGCCTGGGCCAGACCACTGCCGTCGGCATCGGCGGCGATCCGGTGAACGGGACCAACTTCATCGATATGCTGGAACTGTTCCTGGCCGACGATGAAACCAAGTCGATCATCATGATCGGCGAAATCGGCGGCAGCGCCGAAGAAGAAGCGGCGCAGTTCCTGAAGGACGAAGCGAAGCGCGGGCGCAAGAAGCCGATGGTTGGCTTCATCGCCGGGCTCACCGCCCCTCCGGGCCGTCGCATGGGCCATGCCGGGGCGATCGTTTCGGGCGGCCAGGGCGGCGCGGAAGACAAGATCGCGGCGATGGAAAGCGCAGGCATCCGCGTTGCGGCCAGCCCCAGCGAACTGGGAACCACGCTGGACGCACTGCTGAAGGAACTGGCCTGACCGCCGTTCTACCATCCGCGCGGCATGGTTAATGCCGCCGCGGATGGCCAACAATTGGGGCCACGGAGCCTGAAGCATGGGTAACGAAGTGCAGAATTTCCTCCCCGAAATGCCGGACCAGGGCGGGCCGCAGCCCGGCCCCAGCTGGCAGAACCCGCGCTGGCCGCTGGTGGACGGGGACGACCTGTCCCAGGGAATGGACCCGACAGCGATGAAGCTGGCCGTGGCCCAGGCCGCCGCCAAGGCCGGCAAGGTGCTGGACAGCGCCGCCGTGGAACAGGCCGCGGGCGATTCCATCCGCGCGATGCTGCTGATCCGGTCCTACCGCGTGCGCGGGCACCTGGCCGCCAATCTTGATCCGCTTGGCCTCAGCCATATCGAGCTGCCGGACGACCTGAAGCTGGAATGGCATGGCTTCACCGGCGACGCGCTGGACCGTGAAGTATTCATCGGCGGCGTTCTGGGCCTGCAATGGGCGACCCCGCGCCAGCTGGAGGACATCCTTCGCAAGAATTACTGTGGCCAGGTTGGCCTCGAATACATGCACATCGCGGATGTGGAGGAACGCCGGTTCCTGCAGGACCGCATCGAAGGCCAGGACAAGGTCATCACCTTCACCCCGGAAGGCAAGCGCGCCATCCTGCAGGCGGTGATCCGCGGCGAAGGCTACGAAAGCTTCCTCGGCAAGAAGTACGTCGGGACCAAGCGGTTCGGCCTGGATGGCGGCGAAAGCATGATCCCCGCGCTGGAAGCGGTGATCAAGTACGGCAGCCAGCAGGGCGTGCGGGAAATCATCTATGGCATGGCCCACCGTGGCCGCCTGAACGTGTTGGCCAACGTTATGGCCAAGCCGTACAAGGTGATCTTCCACGAATTTTCCGGTGGCACCGCCAATCCGGCCGATGTCGGCGGATCGGGCGATGTGAAGTACCACCTTGGCACCAGCACCGACCGTGAATTTGACGGAATCCGCGTGCACATGAGCCTGATGCCTAACCCCAGCCACCTGGAAACGGTGGATCCGGTGGTGCTGGGCAAGGACCGCGCGCAGCAGGCAATCCGCGACGATCTGACCAAGCACGATCAGGTGCTGCCGGTCCTGATCCACGGTGACGCCGCCTTTGCCGGGCAAGGCGTGGTGTGGGAATGCTTCGCCCTGTCGGGCGTGCGCGGGTACAACACCGGCGGCTGCATCCACTTCATCATCAACAACCAGATCGGGTTCACCACCCGGCCCAAGTTCCCGCGCAATTCGCCGTATCCCAGCGACGTGGCCAAGGGCGTCCAGGCGCCGATCCTGCACGTCAACGGCGATGATCCCGAAGCGGTGACGTTCGCCTGCAAGCTGGCGGTCGAATACCGGCAGAAGTTCAAGCACGATATCGTGATCGACATGTGGTGTTACCGCCGCTTCGGCCACAATGAAGGCGATGAACCGGGCTTCACCCAGCCGCTGATGTATGACCGGATTCGCGCCCACCCGCGCGTGTCGGAACTCTATGCCGCGCGGCTGCAAGGCGAAGGGGTGATCGATACGGCGGTGGCCGACGGGATGCGCAGTGAATTCGAAGCCTTGCTGGCGGAAGAATTCGACGCGTCGAAAAGCTACCTCCCCAACGCGGCCGACTGGTTTGCCGGCCGCTGGAGCGGGCTGAACAAGCCGGCCGATCCGGAAAGCGCCCGCCGCAACACCCACACTGCTATCGAAGGCAAGCTGTTCGAAAGCATCGGCCGGGCAATCACCACGGTTCCGGCTGACCTGACCGTGCACAAGACCCTGTCACGCGTGATCGACGGCCGCCGCCAGGCGTTCGAAACCGGCGAAGGCTTCGACTGGGCGACGGCGGAAGCGCTCGCTTTCGGCAGCCTGGTCTCTGAAGGGTTCGGTGTCCGCCTGTCGGGCCAGGACAGCGGCCGCGGCACGTTCAGCCAGCGCCACGCAATCTGGGTGGACCAGGCAACGGAACGCAAGTTCATCCCGCTGACCACGCTGCCGCATGGCAAATTCGAAGTCTATGACAGCCCGCTGTCCGAATATGGTGTGCTTGGCTTCGAATATGGCTTTGCCATGTCCGATCCCAAGACGCTGGTATGCTGGGAAGCGCAGTTTGGTGATTTCGCCAACGGCGCGCAGATCATCATCGATCAGTACATCGCTGCGGGCGAGGCCAAGTGGCTGCGCGCCAACGGCCTCGTGATGATGCTGCCGCACGGTTACGAAGGCCAGGGACCGGAACACTCCTCCGCCCGGCTGGAACGGTTCCTGCAACTGTGCGCGAACGACAATATCCAGGTCTGCAACATTACCAGCCCAGCCAATTACTTCCACGTGCTGCGCCGGCAGATGCTGCGTCCGTTCCGCAAGCCGTTGATCATCATGACTCCCAAGAGCCTGCTGCGTCACCCGCTGGCGAAGAGCAGTGCGGCGGAGTTCCAGGGTGAAAGCCACTTCAAGCGCATCTTCTCCGACACCAAGGACATTGCTGACGAGAAGGTCCGCCGCCTTGTGCTGTGCAGCGGCAAGGTTGCCTATGACCTGCTGGAAAAGCGCGACGCCGAAGGGCTGGAAGACGTTTCCGTGGTGCGGCTGGAACAGCTTTACCCCTTCCCCGGCGAGCCGCTGGCTATCCGCTTGAAACGGATGACCGGGCTGCAGGAAGTGGTCTGGTGCCAGGAAGAACCGAAGAACAACGGCGCGTGGTACTTCGTCGATAGCCAGATCGAGAAAGCGTTGACCGCCGCCGGGCACACGGGGATGCGTCCCAGCTATGCCGGGCGCGATGCCTCCGCCTCCCCCGCCACCGGCCTCGCCAGCCGGCACAAGGAAGAACAGCAGACGCTGGTCAATTCCGCCCTCGGCTTGGCCGACGGCAGCAAGAAAGCCTGAGGAAAGATCATGGCAACTGAAGTCAAAGTCCCGACCCTTGGTGAATCGGTCAGCGAAGCAACCATCGGCGAATGGCTGAAGCAGCCGGGCGATCCGGTGAAACTGGACGAGCCGATCTGCAGCCTCGAAACCGACAAGGTCGCGGTGGAAGTGCCCGCCCCGGTCGCCGGGATCATGGGTGCCCATGCCGTTGCCGTCGGTGAAACCGTGGCCGTGGGCGCACTGATCGCCACCATCGAAGATGCGACCGGCGCCGGTGTGCAGACCGAAGTTGCCCCGCGCGAAAACCCGCAGCCTGCCGCGCAGGACCCGGCCAACGCCCCCGCTGCTGCTCCGGTTGATCCCGCCGATGCCGCCACCCTTTCCCCCGCCGTGCGCCGCGCGGTGCTGGAACACGGGATCGACCCTTCTGCCGTCAAGGGCAGTGGCAAGGACGGCCGCCTGACCAAGGAAGACGTGCTGGCCGCCGCCAAGGCGAAGAAAGACAGCCCCGCCCCCGTGGTCACCGCCGCCGCGCCCGCACCGGCTGCTGCCGTGGCCGGAGCCAATGCTGGCGAACGCCGCGAAGAACGGGTGACGATGACCCGCCTGCGCCAGACCATCGCCAAGCGGCTGAAGTCGGCACAGGAAAACGCGGCCCTGCTGACCACGTTCAACGATGTCGATATGTCGGCCGTGATGGAAGCGCGCGAGGCGTACAAGGACGTCTTCGCCAAGAAGCACGGGATCAAGCTCGGCTTCATGAGCTTTTTTGCCAAGGCTGCCTGCCTGGCGCTGAAGAACATCCCGGCGGTCAACGCCCAGATGGACGGCGACGAGATCATCTACTTCAATTACGTCGATCTCTCGGTCGCCGTCAGCGCGCCCAACGGGCTGGTGGTGCCGGTGGTTCGCAACGTGGACCAGATGAGCTTTGCCGAAATCGAACAGGCGATTGCCGGGTTCGGCCAGAAGGCCAAGGACGGCACCCTGACCATGCAGGACATGGCCGGCGGCACTTTCACCATTTCCAACGGCGGCGTGTTTGGCGGCCTGATGAGCACCCCGATCATCAACCCGCCGCAGTCGGCCGTGCTTGGCCTGCACCGGATTGAGGACCGTCCGGTTGTCCGCAATGGTGAAATCGTGATCCGACCGATGATGTACATCGCACTCAGCTATGATCACCGCATCATCGACGGCCGCGAAGCCGTGACCGCCCTGAAGACGATCAAGGAAGCGATCGAAGATCCGATGCGGCTGCTGATCGACCTCTGACCACTTGACCGACACCGCTGGTGAATGGAGCCGACCATGGCTGAATACGACTACGACCTTCTCGTCATCGGTGCCGGACCCGGCGGCTATGTTGCGGCGATCCGCGCAGCACAGCTGGGCCTGAAGGTTGCCTGCGCCGAAAGCAGGGAAACGCTGGGTGGTACCTGCCTCAACGTTGGCTGCATCCCGTCCAAGGCGTTGCTGCACGGCAGCGAGCTGTACGAGGAAGCCGCTCACGGTGCCTTGGCCAAGTTTGGCGTGGTGCTCGGCTCGGTCGGTCTGGACCTCGGCGTAATGCAGGGGGAAAAGGCCAAGGCCGTGAAGGAACTGACCGGCGGGATCGAATTCCTGTTCAAGAAGAACAAGGTCACCTGGCTGAAGGGTTTCGCCGCGTTCAAGGACGCGCACACCGTGGAAGTGGCCGGGCAGACGGTCACCGCCAAAGACGTGCTGATCGCCACCGGCTCCAGCGTTACCCCCCTGCCGGGCGTGGATGTGGACAACGCCGCGGGCCGCATCGTCGATTCGACCGGTGCGCTCGAATTCGCCGAAGTGCCGGAACACCTGGTGGTGATCGGCGGCGGCGTGATCGGGCTGGAACTGGGCAGCGTGTGGCGCCGCCTGGGGGCCAAGGTCACGGTGGTTGAATTCCTCGACCAGCTGTTGCCGGGCATGGATGCCGACGTGCGCAAGGAAGCCGGCCGCCTGTTCAAGAAGCAGGGCCTGGACCTGCGCCTGTCGACCAAGGTTACCGGTGCCGTGGTCAGCGGCAAGACGGTCAGCCTGACGCTGGAACCCGCCGCTGGCGGAGAGGCCGCGACGCTGGAAGCCAGCCATGTGCTGGTCGCAATCGGCCGCCGCCCCAACGTGACCGGCCTCAACATTGAAGCCATTGGCCTGACGCTGAACCAGCGCGGCCAGATTGAAACCGACCACGATTTCCGCACCAAGGTGGCGGGCGTATGGGCCGTGGGCGACGTGATCCCCGGCCCGATGCTGGCCCACAAGGCGGAAGACGAAGGCATCGCCGTGGCGGAAAACATCGCCGGGCAGACCGGCATCGTCAATCACGCGGTGATCCCCAGCGTGGTCTACACCATGCCGGAATTCGCCAGCGTGGGCCTGACCGAAGCCGCCGCGAAGGATCTGGGCCGTCCGGTCAAGGTCGGCAAATTCCCCATGATGGCCAACAGCCGCGCCAAGACGAACCGCGACACCGATGGCTTCGTGAAGGTCATCGCTGATGCGGAAACCGACCGCGTGCTGGGCGTCCACATCGTCGCCAGCTTGGCCGGTACGATGATCGCCGAAGCGGCACTGGGCATGGAATTCGGCGCCACCAGCGAAGACATCGCCTACACCTGCCACGCCCACCCGACCCATTCGGAAGCGTTGAAGGAAGCGGCGATGGCCGTGCAGGGTCAGCCAATCCATATGTGATCGGCAACGCTGCGCCGGGCCCATCTTTCTACATGCTCAGGATGAGCGGCTTGGTCGGTCCAGCACATCACCGCTCACCCTGAGCCTGTCGAAGGGTGCCAAACCGAGGTTACCGATGACCCTGCGCCCGTTCCACCTCGCCTTCCCGGTCCGCGATCTGGCGGAGGCGCGCGCGTTCTGGGGCGGCATCATGGGCTGTCCGGAAGGGCGCAGCAGCGATCACTGGATCGATTTCGATTTTTACGGCCATCAAATAGTCGCCCATCTGTCGCCGGAAACCGCCCCGGCGGCGATCAGCCAGGTGGATGACCATGACGTGCCGGTGCCGCATTTCGGGATCGTGCTGGAACTGGCCGACTGGGAAGCGCTGGCCGAGCGATTGAAGGCAGCCGGTGTCCGCTTCGTGATCGAGCCCTATGTCCGGTTCCGCGGGCAGGCCGGTGAACAGGCGACGATGTTCTTCCACGATCCCAGCGGCAACGCGATCGAGATGAAGGCCTTTGCGGACCTGGTGCAACTGTTCACTCGCGACTAGCTAGCGACGTGCTGGCGGGCTAAGCCACCGGCATGGCACGGCAAAAACTGATGGCGACACTCGCCCGATGGCACATCTGGCTCGGCTGGCTGGTCGGGGTGCCGATCGTCCTGTGGACCGTCAGCGGGCTGGTGATGGTCGCCCGCCCGATTGAACAGGTGCGCGGGGATGACCTGCGCCGCAACCTGCCGCCGATCGCCAGCACTGGCATCGCCCTCCCCCAGGTTGGCGAACCAATCCGTGAAGCGAAGCTGGTATCGCAGTTGCAAGGCCCGGCGTGGATCGTCACCACGGCCAAGGGCGCCACTTACCGCTATTCCGCACGTGATGGTTCGCTGTACCCGCCGCTGATCGCGGACGAGGCGAAAACCATCGCGACAGGCACTTATGCCGGGCCGGGCAAGCTGCTCGGCGTCACCTACCTTGATGGCAGTGCGGCTCCGCTGGAACTGCGCAGCCCGCGGGCCACCTGGCAGGCGCGCTTTTCCGATGGGACCAACCTATACCTCGACGATGCGACCGGCGAAGTCCTGGCGCTGCGCACGCCCGGTTGGCGGCTGTACGATTTCATGTGGGGCCTGCACATCATGGATCTGCAGACGCGGGAAGACAGCAGCCACCCGATCCTGATCCTGTTCGCCGCCCTCTCTGCCATTGGCGCAATGATCGGTTGTGCTCTGCTGTTTCGCCGGCGCAAGGCACGGGTGCGCGCCTGATGGCGGTTACAGCTGTCCTGCCCTCCCTGCCCCCGGGGTTCGACCTGATCGGCACTGCCGTGTTTGCCTTGTCGGGCGCGCTGGTGGCGGCCAGGTTGCGGCAGACTTTCGTCACCATGTGTTTCTTCGCCCTGGTCACCGGCGTCGGCGGCGGATCGCTGCGCGACGTACTGATTGATCAACCGGCCTTCTGGTTGCACCAGCCATGGTTTGCGGCAGTCGTGCTGGCAGCGGCCACACTCGCCTGGTTCACCCCCAACCGCTGGTGGGAATCGCAGTTGCTGGAATGGGTTGATGCCGTGGGGCTGGCGGTGTTTTCCGTCCTTGGTACGGCCAAGGCGATGGCTTTCGGGGTCGATCCATTGCCTGCCACCGTGCTGGGCGTGGTTACCGGCTGTGTCGGCGGGATCGTGCGCGATGTGCTGGCGGGCCTGCCATCAATCCTGATGCGGCCGGAGCTTTATGTAACGGCGGCCGCGCTCAGCGCGTCGCTGTGCGCCGTGGGGCTGACGCTGGAGTTGCCCGGCAACCTCGTGCTGGTTGTGGCTGCCGGGGCAGGCTTCCTACTGCGCGGGGCCGCGATGATCTGGTCGATCGAACTGCCCGCCTATTCCCGCGAAGGGTAAGTGCCCGGCCTGCCGAAAGGGAAAACGCCCTTCGGCAAGCCATGGACACAGGATGCCCTTAACGGACGGCAACCTGGCCCATTGATGCGCGGGCACGGGCATAGGTTTCGTCGTCATACTGCCCGGCAACCGGACCATTGACGGGCATCACGCCGTCCGGCTCGTAGTTTTCCAAACGGGCATTGTCGCCCAGGTCCACCGAACTCACCCGGCCGTCCTGCCCGATCCGACAGGTCCAGGGAGAGCCGCTGGCGGTGGTGCCAGACACGAACCAGCCATCGGCACCGCGATTGGCCCCGTCGACTTCGCCCACGTCGGCATTGCGGCGCTCAACTTCGCCCACGCACATTTCCACCGCGCGGTCCATGCCGCCGGATTCGTAAGAGCGGCCGCCGGAGGAGTAGGAACCCGGCTGGCTGCCTCGCGAATCTTCAGGGTAGGTTACCGGGTAATCGGGTTCGCGGTCGTTACTGCCATTGGCGGCACCCGCAATCACGGCAATGCCGCCCAGGATCAGCAGGCCGGTTAGGATGTCTCCACCGTCGATCCGGTCATGCCCACGATGGCGGCCCCAATTGCGGCCTCCCCAATCCCGGTTGCCACGACCATGACCGGCTGCAGAATCGTAATCGGCATTACGCACCTGGACATGGCCCGCCACCGGCAGCCCGGCAGCGGCCACCGGGGTGGCGATGAGAGATATGCCAGCAGCAAGCGCAGCGGCAATTGTTAGGCGATTGATATTGAGCGCCATCACGGCACCTTTTCAAACCCTGCGCGGCCACAAGCCGCACCCCCGGAATTGCATATGGCTAGGCGGCCCAGGCTGTCTTGTGCCTGAACCGCCCGCCTGTTGGCTTACAGCCCGCGAATGCCGCTGTAATCGAGGTCGACGACCCGGCCATAGCGCACTTCGCAGGTGAATTTGCCCGCGTCGTAACCGGAGTACCGGTTGTCCCAACCGCGATAGTCGTTATCCCACCCGCGGCCGTAGCGGCTGTCGCCTCGGCGATAGTCGCGGCCCATGGTGTTGACCGCAATGCGACCCTTGACCCGGTAGCCGTCACGCGTGCGATCGACGTCGCGGATATCGGTCACCTTGGATCGCCCACCCCAGGAATAGCGACCTGCATCGCGCTCTGCGGCATAGACGCACTGTTCCACGGCGGCGCGGGGATCCTGGTAACCGCTACGGCGGTAATCGCCCCGGTTATCCCAACCGCGGTAGTCATCATCGTAACGGCGGCCGTCACGATAGCGATCATTTCCGGCAGCAGAGGCAATTGCGGCAATGCCGCCGATCACCAGCGCGCCGGCAATAATGTCACCGGTCGAGATTCCGTCCCGGTCGCGGTAATCGCGCGCCTGGGCAGGGGCAACTGCGGTGACCGCCACGGCGCCAGCGGCGACGGTTCCGACCAGAGCCTTGGCAAAATTATTCATGGTCCTGCTCCTCTCAGAGTACCGGGGCAAACTCTCGCTCCGGATCATGAGCAACAAGTAAGCCCGCAACCTTGATGCGAGCCTGAACCTGCCTGACAGGAATTGTTCAGGTGATCAGTTCTTTTCCTGAACAATTCAAGGCTGGGGCCGCAGGCCCGTTGCTTGCGCCAGAAAGGCCATGACGTCCGCCGCTTCCTCGATTGCCTTGTCGGTCGGCTTGCCCGCCCCGTGCCCTGCGCGGGTCTCGATGCGGATCAGTTGCGGATTCGGTCCCAGGTTCGCCGACTGCAGTGCAGCGGCATATTTGAAGCTGTGCCCGGGCACCACACGATCATCCGTGTCGGCCGTGGTTACCAGCAGCGCCGGGTACGGCGTGTTCAGGCGAATGTTGTGATAGGGGCTGTATGCGCGCAGCACCCGCCAGTCTGCTTCCTTGGTCGGATAACCGTAGTCATCCACCCAGTAACGCCCGGCGGTGAATCGGTCGAACCGCAGCATATCCATCACGCCAACCTGGGCATTGCCGGCCGCGAACAGATCAGGCCGCTGGTTGGCCACCGCACCCACCAGCAGGCCGCCGTTCGAACCACCCTGAATGGCCAGTCCGTCAGCCGCGGAGATCCCTTGCGCCTTCAGGAACTCGCCTGCGGCAATGAAATCGTCGAACACGTTCTGCTTGGCATTCAGCCGCCCGCCATCGTGCCAGGCCTTGCCATATTCCCCGCCGCCCCGAATGTTGGCGACCACAAACGCCCCGCCCGCCTGCACCCAGGCCAGACGACTGGCGGCAAAGCCCGGGGTCAGCGAAATGTCGAACCCGCCATAGCCATACAGCAAGGTTGGCACCGGCTTGCCCGCGGCGGCCACATCGGCGCGCCGCATGATGAACATCGGCACCCGCGTGCCATCCTTGCTGGCGTAGAACCGCTGTTCCACGGTGAAGTCAGCGGGATCGAACGCGAGCTTCGGTTCTGCAAAGGTGCTGCGTTCGCCCGTCGCCACATTCAGGCGATAGATCGTGGCCGGGCGGTTGAAGCTGGAAAAACTGTAGAAGGTTTCCGGATCGCCTGGCTCCCCGGAAAAGCTGCCGACGCTGCCGATGCCGGGCAGTGCAATCGGGCCCTGTTCCTTGCCCGCCAGATCGAACACGCGCGCCTGGCTGCTGGCGTCCTTCAGATAGGACAGGATCAACCGGTCGCCGATAATCGCAGCCCCGTCGATCGGCTGTTCAGCCTCGGCCACCACTTCGGTCCACGCAATTGCCGGCGCGTCCAGGTCCGCTGACAGTACACGATATCGTGGCGCATCCTGGTTGGTGGTTACCCAAATTCGCCCGTCAACGCTGTCGATCACACTCCAGGCATTGGTGAAGCCGGTCACCAGCGCGCGCGGTGCCCAACTCCGCTCACCCCGAGCCGCAAGATCAACCACGCGTAGTTCATGCTTGGCATCGGTCCCAACGCTGGTGTTGATGATCGCCCAGCGCCCGTCGCTGGTCACCCCGGCACTGTGGCCGTACTCCTTGTGATCAGGCGTTGCGTAAACCAATTCATCGGCCGTCTGCGACGTGCCCAGGCGGTGAAAGCGGACTTCCATGTTGTAATTGAGTGCCTGGAAATCCTGCCCTTCCTCAGGCTGGGGGAAGCGCGAATAGAGGAAACCCTCCTCGCCAACCCAGGCCAGATTGGTGAATTTGGCCCAGCGGACATCCTCATCCAGTTGCTCGCCGGTTGCCACATCCAGCACCCGCAGGATTTGCCAATCGCTGCCGCCGTCCTGCACCGAATAGAGCAACTTGCTGCCATCGGGCGACGGCGCCCAATCCGTCAGCGCAGTGGCCCCGTCCTTCGCCCAGCCATTGGGATCGAGCAGCAGACGCGGTGCCCCATCCAGCCCTGCCCGGACATAAAGCGGCGCCTGATTCTGCAGGCCCGAATTGCGCGTATAGAAATAGTGGTTGCCCTGCTTCACCGGCGTGGAGAACCGTTCAAAGTCCATCAGTTCAGCAATGCGCTGCTGGAACCACGGCCGTGCGGGCAAAGTGGCAAGATAGGCGTTGGTGACAGCGTTCTGCCGCTCAACCCAGTTCGCAACCTCCGCATCGCTGCGGACGTCATTTTCAAGCCAGCGATAGGGATCGGCAATGATCTCGCCAAAGCTCATGTCGACAACGTCGCCGCGGCGCGTTTCGGGATAGGTCGGTGCAATCATGTCCTGCGCGATAGCGGGCTGGCAAAGGGTGGCCAAGGCAGTGGCAGCAAACAACGGGGACAGGCGCATGAACTCTCCGGACAAGCAAAAGGCGGTTGCAACTGTAACCGTTGCAACCGCCTTTGCAATCTTGTCATCCTCCCGCTTGCGAGAGGAGGGAGAAGCTTAGGCTTCTTCCAGTTCTTCCTGGTTCTGCACCGGGCCGCTGTCCTTGCCCTTTTCGGACTTGTCGCGGTCAACCAGTTCAATGATCGACATCGGGGCAGCGTCGCTGCCACGGATGCCGGCCTTGATGATGCGGGTGTAGCCGCCTTCACGGTTGGCGTAACGCTCGGCCAGAACTTCGAACAGCTTCTTTTCCTGCGCGTCGTCCATCATCCGCGAATGGGCGAGACGGCGATTCGACAGGCCGCCACGCTTGGCAAGCGTGATCAGCTTTTCGACGTAGGGGCGCAGTTCCTTCGCCTTGGGCGAAGTGGTCTGGATCTGTTCGTGCTTGATCAGCGCGGCGGCCAGGTTGCGCAGCAGGGCGGCGCGGTGGCCAGACTTGCGCTGCAGTTTGCGGCCGGAAATGCCATGCTTCATCGTTCAATACTCCATTTGCCGATCCATCCGGGCGGGAACACGGTTCCAACCTTCCCTGTCGGGATCGGACGTTCGTAAGGGGGCCGTTTCAGGTACCCCGGTCCTGGCAGCTGCTTGAGGGGAGCCGCCGTTGCCCTGTCTTGAACCGGAGCCGCTCCCCCGAAGGGGAGCGGACTGGGTCAACCAAGAAGTTCCTGTTCGAGCTTCTTGGCCATTTCTTCGATGTTTTCCGGCGGCCAGCCAGGGATGTCCATGCCGAGGCGCAGACCCATCGAGCTCAGGACTTCCTTGATCTCGTTGAGCGACTTGCGGCCGAAGTTCGGCGTGCGGAGCATCTCAGCCTCGGTCTTCTGGACCAGGTCGCCGATGTAGATGATGTTGTCGTTCTTGAGGCAGTTGGCCGAACGCACCGAGAGTTCCAGCTCGTCCACCTTCTTGAGAAGGTAGCGGTTGAGCTGGTTCGCGTCGCTTTCCTCCGGCGCGTGGGCAGGAACGCCCGCGACCATCGGAACGTGGCCGACCGGAACCTGGTCGTCGAAGTGGACGAACAG
>JBARAF010000088.1:0-3215 GCA_049791695.1 Croceibacterium sp. | reverse complement strand
CATGGCTGGTGATCCGGGCTCCGCTGCGCCGCTGGCAGGCGCGGGGATACCGGCTGGACCAGGACCGGCTGCGCGTGGTGCGCGGGCTGTTGTTCCGCCACGATACGGTGGTGCCGTTCGGCCGGGTGCAGCACGTGGACGTGTTGCAGGGCCCGCTGGAACGGATCTGGGGCCTTGGCACGCTGGTGCTGCACACGGCGGGTAACCACAATGCCTCGGTCAAGCTGCCCGGAGTGCTGCACGAAGATGCGAATGCCATGCGCGAGGCGATTCGCGAATATGTGAAGCGCGAGATCGAGTGACCGCCCCGGCCTCCGATCCGCCGGAAACCTGGCACCGGACCGATCCCAAGGGGATTGTGGCCCGCGGTGTGGGCAGCCTGCAGAAAATGGCCCTGCCGCTCGCCGCCGGGGCAATCGGCAGCGGAGCCTTGCGGGAACCCAACCTGCTGGCGGCCGCCACCGTGGCTGCAATCCTGGCCCTGACGGCCGGGTTCAGCTGGCTGGCCTGGCGCCACCACCGCTATGCGATCGGCAGCGACGATATCCGCGTGGAACGCGGCCTGCTGAACAAGACGCTGCGCGCCGTGCCCTATGACCGGATCCAGGACGTATCCCTGCATGAAGGGCCGGTTGCCCGCCTGCTTGGTTTGGTGGAAGTCCGTTTCGATACCGGGGCCGGGGCCAAGGAAGAAGTCAGGCTGGCTTTCGTCAGCCGCGCCCGAGGTGAGGCGCTGCGGCAGACGGTGCGGGCCCACAAGGCCGGCGGGCCGGTGGCGGCCGAGGCGGAGCTTGCGGCTACCGCGGATGCAGGCGAATCGCGCGTGCTGTTCCGCATGGGGCCACGGCGGCTGGTGCTGTTCGGCGTGTTCGAATTTTCGCTGGTGGTCTTTGCCGCGCTGTTCGGGGCGGTCGACCAGTTCGACGCACTGCTGCCGTTCAACATCTGGGACGGGCGGTCATGGTGGCACCTGCTGGAAGGTCCGGGGCACGCGCTGGTGCAACTGGGGCTGGCGGTGCAGATCATCGGCGCCCTGCTGGCGCTGATGACTCTGGCCGCGGTGGGCCTCGCCACGGGGATTGTCCGCACAGTGCTACGCGACTGGGGTTTCCGGCTGGAAGATACGGAACGGGGCCTGCGCCGCCGGCGCGGCCTGTTGACCCGCACGGATACGGTGATGCCGGTCAAACGGGTGCAGGCGCTGACCATCACCACCGGTTTCCTGCGCCGCCACCTCGGCGGCTGGCACGGGTTGGAAGCGATCAGCCTGGCGCAGGACGAAAAGAGCACCAGCCATGCGATTGCCCCTTTTGCCACCCTGGCGGAAATCGCCGCCATCGCGCCGGTCACCGGTTTCGCCCTGCCCGGGGCGGACCTGGCCTGGCACCGGTCAAGCAGCCGGTTCCACCTGGACCGGGCGCTGCTGGTGCTGGTGCCGCTGGTGCTCGCGACTGCCGCTGTGGCCGTGCTCCACCCGCTGGCGGGGCTGGTCGACTATGATTCGCGCTGGCTGGTCCTGGTTCCGGCGCTGGCCATGCTGGGCATGGGGCTGCGCCGCTGGTTCCTGTGGCGGCGTGATGCCCATGCGATCGATTCCCGCCAGCTCTATACCCGCCACGGCTGGCTGGCCCCGCGCCTGACGGTCGCCTCCCGCGTGAAATTGCAGAGCGTGGAAATCGCCCAGGGGCCACTCGCCCGCCGGGGTGGCTATGCCACGCTGCGATTCGGGCTGGCAGGCGGGCACCTGGCAATGGGCGGCGTGCCGCTGGGCGAGGCCACCGCCATGCGCGATGCGGTGCTGCACAGCATGGCCGGGATCGGCTTTTCGCGGCTCAACCAGTAACGCCCGGCTCAACCAGCCGTTGCGGCCCGCAGATCGGCCCATTCCGGGTGGCGGCGGAACTGCGCGGCGACATAACTGCACAGCGGTTCAATGGTGAAGCCTTGTTGCCGCGCATCGGCCACCAGTGCTTCCACCAGCACCTGCGCCAGGCCCATGCCGCGCGCTTCGGGCGGGACGAAAGTGTGGTCGGCAGTTCGGATGACGTCCTGCCGAGTGCCGGCACTTGTCCCGGCACTTGTCCCAGAACTTGTCCAGGTCAGTTCAGCCACTTTGTCGGTGCCGGGGACATCGGCGTAATAGCCGCCGTGGCTGCCATGGTCCTCGCGCCGGATCTGCACTGAATCGCCCATCTGAAGCTCCTTGCCGATAAATAAAGGTTCTCTTGCAACCAACCGCTCGCACGGTCATGGCGTTCCGGTGCAATTCCTGTCCGACAATGCAGCCAGCGTCCACCCTGCGGTGTGGGACGCGATGCGCCAGGCCGATCATCCGGACAGCCCCTATGATACCGACGGGCTGAGCCGCCAGCTGGACGAGGCGTTTTCCGCGCTGTTCGGGCAGGATGTCACGGTTTTGTGGGTCGCCACCGGCACGGCGGCCAATTGCCTGGCGTTGTCCACCATGGTCCCGCCGCACGGCGCGGTTTTGTGCCATGAAGAAGCGCACATCGAAACGGACGAAGCCGGCGCGCCGGGATTCTACCTGCATGGCGCCAAACTGGTGCTGACGCCGGGTGCCGGGGCGAAGCTGACGGCAGCGGGAATTGCTGCCCGGCTGGCCGCGATCCGCGATGACATCCACCAGGTGCAGGTCCACGCGATTTCGATCACCCAGGCCAGTGAATACGGCTGCGCCTATACGGCGGACGAACTGGCGGAAATCGCCTCGCTGGCGCGCGGGCGCGGGTTGAAGCTGCACATGGACGGCGCGCGGTTTGCCAATGCGGCGGCGTTCCTCGGTGCCCCTGCGGCGGAAACCTGCGGGGACATAGATGCGCTCAGCTTCGGCTGCGTCAAAAACGGGGGGATGAGCGCGGAAGCGATCGTGTTCTTCGATCCGGCGCTGGCCGATGTGGCCCGCTGGCGGCGCAAGCGGGCGGGGCACCTGCAATCCAAGGGTCGCTTCATGGCGGCGCAATTGCTGGCGATGGTGCAGGGTGACCTGTGGCTGGAAAACGGCCGCGCGGCCAATGCGGCCGCGGCGGAAGTGGCCGCTGCGGCGGGCGAGCGGTTGCTGCACCCGGTGCAGGCGAACGAGATCTTCCTGCGTTGTTCCGCGGCGGAGCGGGAGGCGCTGCGGGCCATGGGCTTTGGCTTTTATGACTGGGGCGCCGACGCGGCACGGTTCGTCACCGCCTGGAACACCACGGCGG
>JBARAF010000087.1:0-3160 GCA_049791695.1 Croceibacterium sp. | reverse complement strand
GCCGGTGCCTGCTCCACCCCCTCCACCATCCCGCCCGCTTCAACCCTGGCAATCCCGGCTGACTGGCCGCAGGCCGATGTGGCGCAGTCCGGCATCGATCTCGCCCGATACTGGGAATGGCTGGGCGATCCGGCGCTGAGCCGCCTGGAACAGCGGGCGCTGGCCAATAACCGCGATCTTGCCCAGGCCGCGGCCCGGCTGGACCAGGCCCGGGCGCAACTGCGGCTGGCCCGCGCCGGATACCTGCCGCAAGTCAACGCCAGTGGCGGGGCCAGCAAGGATGTGGGTGACCTGGCCCGCGATGCAGTGCAGTTCTCGCTTGGCGCCGATGCCAGCTGGGAGGCGGACCTGTTTGGCCGCATCGGCGGTTCCGTCGCCGCATCGCAGGCCGATCTGGCCGCCGCCGGCTACTCCCTCGGCGATGTGCAGCGGGCGATCACCGGGCAACTGGCGCTGACTGTCATCAACGCCCGCAGCCTGTCGGCACAACTGGCCCTGACCCGCGAAACTTTGGCCTATCAGGACGAAAACCTGCAGATTGCCCGCTGGCGCAACCAGGCCGGGCTGGTTTCCAGCCTCGATGTCGAACAGGCGCGCAGCCAGCGGGCGCAGACGGCCGCAACCGTACCGCAACTTGAAAACAGCCTTGCCGCCACAGCCAATGCCATCGCCACCTTGGTGGGCGAGGCACCGGGGCCAGTCTATGCCCTGCTGGAAGGGCCGGGCGTCATCCCCTCCCCCGATCCGGCTGCGCCAGCCGCCGGTCCGGCCGAGGTATTGCGCCTGCGGCCCGATGTGCGCGCGGCAGAGGCGATCCTGCTGGCTGCCAGCGCCCGCGTTGGCGTGGCCCGCGCGCAATTGCTGCCGCTGGTGCGGCTGACGGGCAGCATCAGCACCGCATCGCCTGCCGCCGATCTGTTCCAGACGATCACCGGCGGCCTGTTTGCCAGTGTCAGCCAGCTGATCTTCGACGGTGGCCGCACCCGCGCGCAGATCGCCAATGCCGAAGCGGCCGCACGCGGCAGCCTGGCGGCATGGGAAGGCACGATCCTGTCCGCACTGGAAGAAGTGGAAACGGCCTCCACCGCGCAGCGCACCGCTGCCGAACGCGAGCGTATTCTGGACGAGGCACTGGACGCCGCCAGCAATTCCGCGCTGCTCGCTCGCAGCCAGTACCGTGCCGGGCTGACTGATTTCCGCACCCTGTTGACCGCCGAAAATCAGCTGCTGGCCGCCCGCACCGCCGCCCTTGCCGCGCAGGCGGACCGCGCCAGCGCCTTCGTGCGCGTCAACCAGGCGCTTGGCGGCGGCTGGACGCCCACCCTTTCCCCCGCGCCCGCCACCGGCGACAGGACCCAGCCATGACCGACCCGACCGCAGCCCAGACGCAGTCCATCGAGGAATACCTCGGCACGGCGGCCAAGCCGTTGTGGAAGCGGACCAAGAAGTTCTGGATCCCGGCACTGGTGGTGCTGTTGCTGGTCATCGGCGTGGTCATCTTCAGCGGTGGCGATGAGAAGAAGGATTACATCAGCGAAGCGGTTGCCCGTCGCTCGCTGGACCTGACCGTGACGGCCACCGGCAACCTGCGCCCGACCAACCAGGTGGAAGTCGGCTCCGAAGTGTCGGGCCGGATCGACCAGGTCTATGTCGATGTGAATGACCGGGTGGCCCGCGGGCAGGTGCTGGCGCGGATCAACACCGACGTGATCGAGGATCAGGTGCGCCAGGGGCAGGCCAACCTCAATGCTGCCCGCGCCGGGGTGGCCCAAGCCCGCGCCACGCTGGATGTCGACCTGTCGCAACTGGCGCGCCTGCGGGAGGTGTTCCGCCTGTCCGGCGGCAAGGTGCCTTCGCAATCCGAACTGGACCAGGCGGAAGCCAACGTCGCGCGGGATCGCGCCTCGGTCAACAGCGCCCAGGCGAGCGTTGCAGCGGCGCAGGCCCAGCTTTCCAGCAGCATGACCAACCGCGACCGAGCGGTGATCCGCAGCCCCGTTTCCGGCGTGGTTTTGGCGCGGCAAGTGGAACCGGGGCAGACCGTGGCCGCCAGTTTCAACACCCCCACCCTGTTCGTGCTGGCGGAAGACCTGTCGGCCATGCAGCTGCGCGTGGCGATCGACGAGGCCGATGTCGGCCAGGTCCAGCCCGGGCAGAAGGCACGCTTCGCCGTGGATGCCTGGCCGGGGCGGCAGTTCCCCGCAATGGTCGAACGGATTGACCTTGCCAGCAGCAACACCGCCACCACCGCCTCTGCCAGCACCAGCGGCAATGCCCAGGCCAATGCCGTGGTCAGTTACGAAGCGCGGCTGGCCGTGGCCAACAGCGAAGGCCTGTTGCGACCGGGGATGACCGCGACCGCCACCATCGCCACCCGCAACACCGGCACCCAGCTGCTGGTGCCCAATGGCGCCCTGCGCTTCGATCCCGAAGCGGAGGAGGAAGACCAGGGCGGCGGCGGACTGGATCCGCAGATCGGCCTGAAGCGGGAAGACCAGAAAGCCAGCATCGGCGTCGGCAGCCGCCAACGGGTCCACGTGCTCCAAGCTGACGGCACCCTGAAACCGGTCGAGGTCGTTACCGGACAGAGCGACGGGCGCTATACCGTGGTCACCTCCGGCGCGCTGAAGCCGGGAATGAAGGTCGTCACCGGCGTCCGGGCCGAAGAAAAGTGAGCGAGACGCCGCTCATCGAATTGGCAGGGATCACCAAGACCTTTGGCGAGGGTGCGGCCGCGTTCCAGGCGCTGAAGGGGGTGAACCTGACCATCGAGCGCGGCGATTTCGTGGCAGTGATGGGGCCGTCCGGGTCCGGCAAATCGACCACGATGAACATCATCGGTTGCCTCGACACTCCCACAGGCGGCAGCTTTCGCTTTCGCGGGGTGGAAGTGCAGACGCTCGACCGGGACCAGCGCTCGCTGCTGCGGCGGCGGTACCTTGGCTTTGTTTTCCAGGGCTTCAACCTGCTGGCCCGCACCAGCGCGCTGGAAAATGTCGAACTGCCGCTGCTCTATCGGGGGGAGAAACGCTCCGTCCGGCGGGAAATGGCGCGGCAGGCGCTGGATCAGGTCGGCCTGCTGCCATGGGCCGATCACACCCCGGCGGAACTGTCCGGCGGCCAGCAACAGCGCGTGGCCATCGCCCGCGCGCTGGTGACC
>JBARAF010000086.1:0-1812 GCA_049791695.1 Croceibacterium sp. | reverse complement strand
AGTCCCTGTACATCAACAAATCTTTAATTATCTCGATCAGGATGGCGTATTACCGGCGCATTGTGACGAAACAGTTCAAAGTCGGTTGGCGAGCTTGCTCCTGGAAGAGTTTGATATATCTCACGCTGAGCGACTTTTAGATGATTGTATCAAGGAAATTCTTTCTACTCAAGCTGAGGAAAGAGTGGAAGATCTTCAAGCACGCATGGCAACTTTAGAAAAATCCGGTGACATGGCTGGTGCTATGGCTCTGTTGAAAGAGATAGGAGAGCGGTTAAAACGTGGTGAATAGTAAGGTTAAAGACCCTCAACAGGATGAGCTGAGAGAAGGTGGGGGACAGATGAACGAAGAGCAAAAAATAAACAGCGTCCAAGCCCTCATTCAGAAAGGAAAAAAGAGAGGGTTCATAACATACCGAGAGATTATGGATGCTCTCCAAGGGATTGATCTGTCTGCGGATCAGATTGACGATATTTACCAACAGTTTGGCCCTATGGGTATAGATGTGGTGCCTGAGCCTGGAGATGTTGACCTTGAGATTATAAAAAAGGCTAAGGAAGAAGAGGTGGAAATAGTAGAGGAGTCGGAAGATGATGTAGAGGAAGGGACGGAAGTGGATCTCAGCGTTCCAGAAGGCGTGGGAATTGATGATCCGGTCCGCATGTATTTGAAAGAAATTGGACGAGTCTCTTTGCTTTCAGCCGATGAAGAAATACAATTGGCGAAACGAATGGAGAATGGCGACGAGGAAGCTAAGCGCCGACTGGCTGAAGCCAATTTACGACTCGTGGTCAGTATTGCGAAACGTTATGTTGGAAGGGGTATGCTTTTTCTTGACCTGATTCAGGAAGGGAATCTTGGCCTAATTAAGGCAGTAGAAAAATTCGATTATATTAAAGGGTTTAAGTTTAGCACTTATGCCACATGGTGGATCCGGCAAGCCATTACTCGTGCCATTGCTGACCAGGCTCGAACCATCCGGATTCCAGTGCATATGGTAGAAACAATTAATAAGTTGATCCGCGTCTCACGGCAACTTTTGCAGGAATTGGGCAGAGAACCAACTCCTGAAGAAATAGCTAAAGTGATGGATATTCCGGTAGAACGTGTGCGTGAAATCATGAAGATTGCCCAAGAACCAGTTTCCCTGGAGACACCCATCGGGGAAGAGGAAGACTCCCATTTGGGAGATTTTATTCCAGACGAGGATGCTCCGGCACCGGCAGAGGCCGCTTCGTTTATTCTCCTAAAAGAGCAATTGGAAGAAGTTTTGGATACCTTAACTCCACGTGAAGAGAAAGTGCTACGGTTACGCTTTGGTCTGGATGATGGACGTACCCGGACATTGGAGGAGGTCGGACAGGAATTTGGAGTTACTCGAGAACGAATCCGGCAGATTGAAGCTAAGGCATTACGGAAATTGCGCCATCCAAGCCGAAGTAAAAAGCTAAAGGATTACTTGGAATAAGGTATGAATCTCTACGAGATGCGAAGTTCGATTAATATTACATTTAGTTTGAGTATAGAAAGAAAGTTTGGTATAGGAAAATTTATTTTCTTTTTAATTAAAGCTTGACTATAGAAGCAGAATTGCGTATAATAACCCGTGCGTGGAATATTCCTCGATAGCTCAATGGTGGAGCAACCGGCTGTTAACCGGTAGGTTGTAGGTTCGAGTCCTACTCGGGGAGCCATGGCAGGGTAGCCAAGTTGGTTAAGGCAAGCGGTTCATACCCGCTCATGCGAGGGTTCGAATCCCCCCTCTGCTACCATATTATGCGGGTGTAGCTCAATGGTAGAGCACTAGCCTT
>JBARAF010000085.1:0-3202 GCA_049791695.1 Croceibacterium sp. | reverse complement strand
GGCGTCAATGGCGAAGAAGCTGCTGCCCTGCTGGGCCGCGCCCCGCTGGATATTCGCCTCAATGCCCTGAAGGCGGACCGCGACGCGCTCCCGCTGCCAGTCGAAGGCGAACCGCTGGTCACGCCACAGGGCCTGCGCCTGCCGTTCGGCACGCCGGTGGAACAGTGGCCCGAATATGCCGACGGCCGGATCGAAGTGCAGGATTGCGGCAGCCAGCTGGCCTGCCAGGCAGTGGCCGCGCAGCCCGGTGAACTGGTGATTGACCTGTGCGCCGGGGCCGGTGGCAAGACGCTGGCACTGGCGGCGCAGATGCAGAACACCGGCACGCTCATCGCTGCCGATACCGACCGTGCACGCCTGTCCCGCCTGGCCCCCCGTGCGCAGCGGGCAGGGGCGCTGGTGGCGGAAACGGTGCTGCTCAATCCGGGCCGAGAGCTTGAGGCATTGGCGCAATGGCGGGGCAAGGCGGATGCCGTGCTGGTCGATGCGCCCTGTTCCGGCACCGGCACCTGGCGCCGTAACCCGGAAGCGCGCTGGCGGCTGGATGAAGCCGTGCTGGACCGGCTGACGGCGCTGCAGCGGCAAGTGCTGGCCGTGGCGGCGGAACTGGTGAAGCCCGGCGGGCGGCTGGTCTATGTCACCTGTTCGCTGCTGGACGAAGAAGGCGCCGATCAGGCCGAGGCGTTCCTCGCCGCCCATCCTGGCTGGCAGGCGCAGCCGCTCGACTTGCCGCTGGGTACTCTGCGTGGACCCGGGACCCGGCTTGGTCCGTTGCATGACAATTGCGACGGATTTTTCATCGCACGTATAGGAAAGGCGTGATAGCACGGCCGATATGACCGAACGCCGCACCTTGAACCGGTTCGCGCTCGAGGAGTTTGTGATGCGTTACGCGCCTGCTGCCTTTGCCCTGTCCCTGCTTGTTGCTGTTACTTCCAGCGTGTCCTTCGGGGCGACGCATGAACCCGATCCTCGCGCAGCCGCGCTGGTCGCTGAAGGGCGGGCCGAAATGAAGGCCGGCAAAGTGGAAGACGCGATCACCACTTTCGAAGCGGCCCTGGCGATCGACCCGGCCCACGTAGCGATTTATCACGATCTGGCCGCCGCTGCCCGCCAGCAGGGGATGCAGGGCAAGGCGATCCATTATTACCGCACCGCCCTGGCGCGCAATCCGGAAGACCTGGCCGCATTGGCCGGGGAAGGGCAGGCCCTGCTGGAAAAGGGCGCGGTGGAAAAGGCCCGCCGCAACCTGGGCCAGTTGCAGACCATCTGCGGCAGCAATTGCGCGGAAACCCGCGAACTGGCCGCCGCCATCGAAAGCGCGCCCAAGCCGACCGTGCTGACTGCCGAAGCCGTGTTGCCCGACGCGGCGGTGACGCAGAACTGATTCCCGCAAACCTCCCGCATGGGGGAGGCGAGTCCGTCAGATCTTGTCGCGGAACCCGGCCACCACGGTCGCGTAAACCTCGCGCTTGAACGGTACGATCAGGTCCGGCAGCAATTCCGGATCGACCCATTTCCATTCGCAGAATTCGGCCGGGGTGTGCGCATTCAGGTCAATGTGGTGATCTTCGCCCATGAAGCGGGCCAGGAACCAGCTCTGCCGCTGGCCGCGGTACTTGCCGCCCCACAGCTTGCCGATCAGGTCATCCGGCAGGTCATAGAACAGTTCCTGCCCAAGGTCCGCGACCAGTTCGACATGGTCGGCCAGCGCGCCGGTTTCTTCCCACAGTTCGCGCAGCACGGCGGCGGTCAGGTCTTCGCCCTTGTCCACGCCGCCTTGCGGCATCTGCCACCAGTCCCCTTCACGGGTGTCGATCCGCTTGCCGACGAAGGCCTGGCCGTGGGTGTTGACCAGCATTACGCCCACGCAGGGGCGGTATTCAGTGGGGTGTTTCTTGCTCATCCCACCGGGCTACCGGAAGGGTGCGGGCATTTCCAGCGTGCGCTTTTCTGTGGGCGACAGAAAAACTTGATTGCGGGGGCGGCATGGCGGACCTAGGTCGCAAGCCATCTTGGCAGGTGCCATGCACATCTGCGCCGACAGGAAAATGATAATGGCGACCGAGGCGGCCTCTCATCTGGCCGATAACCAGACTCCCGAAGCAGTTGTAGTCCGCTTTGCGGGGGACAGCGGCGACGGTATGCAGCTGACCGGCGGTCAGTTCACGCTGTCCAGCGCGCTGGCCGGCAACGATTTTGCGACCTTCCCGGATTTCCCGGCCGAAATTCGCGCCCCGCAAGGCACCCTGTTCGGGGTTTCCGCCTTCCAGATCAATTTCGGTTCGACCGAGATCGATACGGCTGGCGACGCGCCCGACGTGCTGGTGGCGATGAACCCGGCGGCCCTGAAGGTGAACCTGTCGGCGCTGAAGCCCGGCGGCCTGATCATCATCGACACCGGTGAATTCACCAAGCGCAACCTGGACAAGGCCAAGTACGACAGCAATCCGGTCGAAGATGGCAGCCTGGCCAAGTGGGACGTGCTGGCTTTCGACATTTCCGCCCTGACCATCGAAGCGGTCAAGCGGTTCGGCCTGGGCAACAAGGATGCGCTGCGGTCCAAGAACATGTGGACCCTGGGGCTGGCCCTGTGGATGTTCGACCGTGACCGGCAGCCACTGATCGACTGGCTGAATGGCAAGTTCAAGGGCAAGCCGGATATCGCCGCCGCCAACGTGGCCGCGCTCAACGCCGGCCATGCCTATGGCGAAACGGCGGAGCTTTCCGGCCCGCTGAAGAAGCTGCACCTCTCGCCCGTGGAAAGCGATCCCGGCCTGTACCGCACCATCACCGGGGCGGAAGCCGTGGCGCTGGGCCTGGTGGCGGGCGCGCAGCTGGCGGAACTGCCGATGTTCTTCGGTGGCTATCCGATCACCCCTGCATCCAGCATCCTGCATTACCTGGCGCGGCTGAAGGAATTCGGCGTCACCACCTTCCAGGCGGAAGACGAGATCGCCGCGATCTGTTCCGCCATCGGCGCGTCCTATGCCGGGCAGCTGGGTGTCACCAGTTCTTCTGGCCCGGGGATCGCGCTGAAGACCGAAGCGATGGGCCTGGCCATCATGACCGAGCTGCCGCTGGTCATCGTCAACAGCCAGCGCGGCGGCCCCAGCACCGGCCTGCCGACCAAGACCGAACAGAGCGACCTGTACCAGGCGGTCTATGGCCGTAACGGCGATGCGCCGCTGCCGGTCATTTC
>JBARAF010000084.1:0-2162 GCA_049791695.1 Croceibacterium sp. | reverse complement strand
GCAGCGGGGTGTTGAAGATCCCCGGCAGGATGGTGTTGATGCGAATCCCTTCGGACATGAAATCGCGCGCGATCGGCAGGGTCATCCCCGCCACCCCGGCCTTCGACGCGGAATAGGCGACCTGGCCGATCTGCCCGTCCACGGCCGCAACCGATGCAGTGCAGACCATTGCCCCGCGCTCGCCATCTTCCAGCCCGTCCAGGGTCATCATCCCGGTGGCCGCCTTGGCCACGCACTGGAACGTGCCCATCAGGTTGACCTTGATGGTCTTCAGGAACAGCTCGACCGGCAGGTGGGAGATTTCGCCACTGTCCTTGTCGCGGCGCACGGCCTTGCCGATGGTGCCGATCCCGGCACAGCAGACCAGCACCCGTTCCTGGCCATGGGCGGCGCGGGCCCTGGCGAACCCGGCATCGACCGATCCTTCGTCAGACACGTCTACCTGGCAGGCGATGCCCCCGATTTCAGCCGCGACCGCTTCGGCGCGTTCCAGGTTCAGGTCGAACAACGCCACTTTCGCGCCCTTGGCCGCCAGCGCCCGTGCGCTCGCTTCACCCAGGCCCGAAGCCCCGCCAGTGACCACCGCCGCAGTCGAGGAATCCACCTTCATGCCCAATCCCTTCGTTCAATCACGCTCTTGTAAAAGTCCCTAAGCCGCACTCACGCTACGTCAAGCGTCGCACCTGTGTCACATACGCAACATCCCGATAGGCCTGCCACCGCCTTGCGCAATATCAGGAAACCGCCGCGATCAGCGTCATCAAATCGCCATGTGGCCGTAGCGCAACAGTCACAAAACTTCCGGTATCAGCAGTAACGGTAAGCATTGAAACCAATCGCCGGCTGCCGCACGAACGTCGTAATCAGTCCATTTTTAACGCCACTTTGGTGCGGGCTGACCAAGGTTCATAACAAGGGACTGCAATCGCAATGACAACCAACGACTTCCGCAAGCGCCTGCTCGGAGCCGGTAGCGCACTGCAAGTGCTTGCGCTGATCGGTGCCGGCGGCTGTTGCCGGTATCGCCGCCGCTCCTGCCGCTGCGCAGGATTACACCAATGTGACCGCTTCGGGCCGTGTGGTGAGCACTGATGGCAATGCGATTCCCAACGCCACCGTCGAGTTCGTCTCGAACGGCCAAGGCTTCAATCGCACCACCACCAGCGACGAATCGGGTGCGTTCCGCGTGCCTCAGCTGCCGACGGGCACCTACACGGTAACCATCAGCGCTGATGGCTTCGATACTTTCACTGACTCCGGCGTGGTCTTGACCCCGGATGCGACCGCAAATCAGTTCGCGCTGGCCCCGGTCGGTGGTGACAGCGTAATTATCGTGACCGCAGGCCGTACCAAGATCATCGACTTCGACCGGACGACCACTGGTGCAATCGTCAATGTCGCAGAACTGGCTCAGCGCGTTCCGGTTGCCCGTGACCTGACGTCGGTCATCAACCTCTCGCCGGGCACCTCTGCCGGCGACACCGCATTCGGCAACCTTGCATCCATCTCGGGTGCCTCGGTGTCCGAAAACGCCTATTACATCAACGGCCTCAACATCACCGACTTCCGCAAGGGACTGGGCGCTGCGACTGTGCCGTTCGATTTCTACGAAACCGTGGAAGTGAAAAACGGCGGCTACCAGGCCGAATTCGGGCGCGCCACGGGCGGTGTGGTGAATGCCACCACCAAGTCTGGTACGAACGAATATCATGCCAGCATGCTGCTGAACGTGCAGCCCGACGCGCTGCGCAGCGACAGCCCGGACACCCGCAACAGCCTGAATACTCTGCTGGTTGATAACTCGCTTGACCGCGTGGAACGTCGTGAAGGTGTTGTTCAGTTCTCTGGCCCGATCATCAAGGACTACCTGTTCGCGTACGGCATCTACAACTATCGCTATTCTCAGTCGGCTGGCGGTGTTGCAACGGCCCGTCGTTATGACGAAGCCACCACGGACGATCCGTTCTGGGGCGGCAAGATCGACTTCGTACCTTCCGACGGTCACCGTTTTGAGCTGACCTACTTCAACTCGGAAGGTGAAACGCTCACCAACTCCTACAGCTACAATCCTGAAACCGACGTAATTGGTAATTTCTCTTCTGCGGAACGTCTCCAGTACGGCAGCGAGAACTACGTTGGCCGCTACACCGGCAACATGGCCG
>JBARAF010000083.1:0-16066 GCA_049791695.1 Croceibacterium sp. | reverse complement strand
CGCCAATGCCGCTCTCGGCCATTTGCCCCAGCCGCTGGCCGATTGTATCGTGGCTGCGGCGGACGAGGTGATTGCCGGGCAGTGGGACGATCATTTCCCGCTGGTGGTATGGCAGACCGGCTCTGGCACCCAGAGCAACATGAACATGAACGAGGTGCTGGCCAACCGCGCCAACCAGATGCTGGGCGCGGGGCTGGGGGCGAAGAAGCCGGTCCACCCGAACGATCATGTGAACATGAGCCAGTCTTCCAACGACACGATCCCGACAGCGATCCACGTGGCCGTGGCGGGCGAGATCGACCGCCACCTGTTGCCCCGGCTGCGGGCGATGCAGGCGGCGCTGGAGGCCAAGGCGGAACGCTGGAAAGCGATCATCAAGATCGGCCGGACCCACACCCAGGACGCCACCCCGCTGACGTTGGGGCAGGAATTTTCCGGCTATGCCCGGCAAGTGGCCGCCGGCTGCGAACGGATTGAACTGGCGCAGCCGGGCCTGCTGGAACTGGCGCAGGGCGGCACGGCGGTGGGCACCGGGCTCAACGCGCCGGCCGGCTTTGCAGATGCGGTGGCTGGGGAGATTGCCGGCTATACCAGATTGCCGTTCGTCACCGCGCCGAACAAGTTCGAAGCCCTCGCCGGGCAGGACGCGCTGGTGTTTGCCCATGGGGCGCTGAATACGCTGGCGGTGTCGCTGACCAAGATCGCGGGCGACATTCGCCTGCTCGGTTCCGGCCCGCGCGCGGGGCTGGGGGAACTGGCCCTGCCGGAGAATGAACCGGGATCCAGCATCATGCCGGGCAAGGTCAACCCGACGCAGGTGGAGGCGCTGACCCAGGTGTGCGCCCAGGTGTTCGGCAACCAGGCCACGGTCACCTTTGCCGGCAGCCAGGGGCAGTTCGAACTGAATGTTTATCGCCCGGTGGTGGCGTTCAACGTGTTGCAATCGGTGCGCCTGCTGTCGGATGCGGCGGACAGCTTCACGCGGCACCTGCTGGACGGGCTGGAACCGCGGCTGGCCAATATTGCCCGAGGGGTGGAAAATTCGCTGATGCTGGTAACCGCGCTGGCCCCGACCATCGGGTACGACCGCGCTGCCGCCATTGCCAAGGACGCCCACAAGCGCGGGATTACCTTGCGCGAAGCGGCGGTGGAAGGCGGGGCCGTTTCGGCCGATGACTATGACCGGCTGGTGCGGCCTGAGGATATGCTCGGCCCGCAATGAACCTCGCCACACCGGCCCGATGGTGCATTTGCGCCACTGTTGCGAATGTAATGCAATTGCAACCTCACTGACCATTCACTGTCATTCCTGATCCTTAGCTGCCGCCCTGAAATTGTTTTCAGGGGTTTTTCCGATGATCAGGCTTCGTACCGTTCTATCCGTCAGCACGCTCGCGCTCGTCACGGCGGGGGTGTTCCCGTCCACTGTGCTTGCGGCGGACATCGACGGTAATGGCCCAGCGGTTGAAGGGGCGGTTGAGGCGGCAGGGGATTCCCAGCCGCAGACCAGCCAGCAGATCGTGGTGCAGGCCGACATCGGTTATCGCAACCGCTCCGAAACTGCCGAGCCGGTGCTGGTCTATGACGAGGAATATTTCCAGCGCTTCGAACCGCTGACCGCCGGTGACGCGCTGAAGCGCGTGCCGTCCGTCACCTTCCTGTCCGACGTGATCGAAAGCGATGGCGCCCGCCTGCGCGGGCTTGATCCCGGCTACACCCAGATCCTGATCAACGGCGACAAGGTGCCCGGTTCCAACGCAGACCGTTCGTTCTTCCTCGACCGTATTCCCGCCGAACTGATCGAGCGGGTGGAAGTCGTCCGTTCCAGCACCGCCCGCCGCACCGGTGATGCGGTGGCCGGTACGATCAACATCGTGCTGCGCGATGGCTACTCGATGGACGGTGGCTATATCCGTGGCGGCGCGACGCATTTTGACGATGGCGAGATCAAGCCGAGCGGCGGCGTCTATTTCGGCGGTGACCTGGGACCGGGCAAGCTGTTGCTGGGTGCCAACGTGCAGGGCCGGTACAATCCGAAGATCAAGAGCAGCCTGCGCTATGGCGACAGCCCGGAAAACAACCCGGATTTCGCCACCGACGATTTCGACAATCGTGAAGACCAGGCCGATACCCGCGACGGCACCGATTATGCCGGTAACGCCAGCTGGATTTTCGATAACGACCTTACCCGCTTCGAAATCGCCGGCAATTATGTCCGCACCGAACGCACTGAAAACGAACGGTCGTTCGAATACAACGATCCGATGGCGATCAGTGGCCCGGTCCGCACGACCAACCCCGGCAACCTGCTGACCGACAATCACAACCTGAACGACATAACGCAGGAAAGCTGGAGCATTGCCAGCAAGCTCAGCCAGGAATGGGGCGCAGGGAAAACCTCCGTCCGGGCCAGCTTCTCGCGCTTTGACGATGTGCAGGACGAATTCGAATATGAGGTAGATTTCGACCGATCGTCCCCGCGCTTCACCGGCGACCTGACCGCGCGCAACATTCGCGACGATGAAATTGCGCTGGAACTGGAACACGCGTTCCACCTGAGCAGCGACATCGATTTCGCGATCGGCGGCTTTGCCCAGAACAAGGATCGCGACACCGACATTGGCGAGGTGCGCAGCCGGTTCAACCTGACAGCTGCCGACCGCCAGGGCTATGACCAGTTCAGCGAGGGTCCGGACCAGTTCGTTGGCACTTTCGCCGCGCTGACCCCGCCCCCGGGCGGCCTGAAC
Organism: Croceibacterium sp.; assembly: GCA_049791695.1. Lineage (GTDB taxonomy): Bacteria > Pseudomonadota > Alphaproteobacteria > Sphingomonadales > Sphingomonadaceae > Croceibacterium_C. The sequence continues at coordinate 13,319 of JBARAF010000083.1, read as the reverse complement.
ACCATCCAGGAAGATCGCCGCGACCTGTTCGCGCTGGTCGAAGGCAAGAGCGGCCCGGTGCAGTTCGAAGCAGGCCTGCGCTGGGAAAACACCAGCGTTGCGATCAATGACCTGACCGTGCCGGCCACTTCGGAAACGGACTATGACGCGCTGTTGCCGTCTGCCTCGGCCAAGATCACGGTGGGTGATGGCCGCATCACCCTGTCGGCCGCGCGCACCATGCGCCGCCCGCGCTTCGATTACATTTCGCCCGCGCTGCTGGAGGCGGAACTGGGTGACAATGACCTGCAGGGCAATCCTGCCCTGGCGCCTGAAACCGCGTGGGGCGGCGATGTGGGGTACGAACACCGGCTGGGCCGCACCGGCGTGGTCGGCGTCAATCTGTTCTACCGCAAGGTTTCCAACCTGGTGGAACTGGTCAACACCGGGGTCGAAGGTTCGGAAGGGGCAGGCACTTTCGTCTATCAGCCGCGCAACATGGGTGATGGCGAAGTGTGGGGCGTGGAGCTTGACCTTTCCACCAGCCTTGCCGTCATCGGCCTGCCGGACACCGGCATTTTCGGGAACCTCGGCCTGATCGACAGCAGTATCACCGATGCATTCGGCACCCGCCGGTTCAACGGCCAGTCGGAATATGTCTACAACTTCGGCGTGATCCAGAACATGCCCACCGTGGGCGCGGCATTCGGCGCGACCTATCGCAAGCAGGGTGCGGCCTATGACCGGACCATCGGCGAAGAAGTGACCACCAGCTATGGCGCTGATCTGGAAGTGTTCATCGAAAAGCGGTTCGGCAACAACTTCACCCTGCGTGCGGTCGGTTCCAACCTGCTGGACGGGACCAAGGATGAAACGTTCAACAAGTTCACTACCATCGCCGATCAGGTGGATCGCAGTTTCGACGAATATGAACTGGAAAGTGAACGCGCAGGGCCGGTGTTCCAGATCGTCGGCCGGTTTGCCTTCTGATGCATAAGGCAGGCACAGCCTCGCTCGTCGCCCTGCTGCTGGCAGGTTGCGCCACCACGCCCACGGGCCTGCCGCCGGTTGCCGTTACCGCCATTGCGGAAACGGTACCGGTGGGGACCGCCGCGCAGGATGCGGCGGACGATCCGGCAATCTGGCGCAACGCAGCCGATCCCGCTGCCAGTCTGGTGGTGGCGACGGACAAGAAGGCCGGGCTCTATGTCTATGGCCTGGATGGCAAGGTGCGCAGCTTCACTGATGCCGGGCTGGTCAACAATGTCGACCTGCTGGACATGGGTGACGCAGGGATTGTGGTGATCGCCAGTGATCGCAACGATCTGGCCCGGGCCAGGCTGCAACTGTTCCGGCTGGATCCGGCCACGGCAAAGCTCACGGCGCTGGGCGCTGTTCCGGGCGGGGCGGGGGAGGCCTATGGCTTGTGCCTGTTGCGTGATGGCGCGGCAATCCTCGCCTATTCCGTGCTGAAAACGGGCACGGTGCATGAAAGCCGCATCACCCTGGGCACCGCGCCCGTCGCGGCCGCGCTGCGGACCTTCACGATCCCGACCCAGACCGAAGGCTGCGTGGCTGATCCGCGCAGTGGCACGCTGTATGTGGGCGAAGAAGACGCCGGCATCTGGCGCTTTGTCGCGGGCTCCACCGCCGGGGAACTGGTTGCGCGGGTGGATAACCACCAGCTGGTGGCTGATGTCGAAGGGCTGGCGCTGCTGGCTGATGGCGTGGACGGAGGTTGGCTGGTCGCATCGAGTCAGGGTGACAACGCCTATGCCGTGTTCGCCCTGCCGGACCTGCGCCCCCTGGGGCGGTTCCGCATCGCCCCCGGCACTGTCGGCGCGGCGGAGGAAACTGACGGCATCGCGCTGGCCGGGGGCAGTTTTGGCCCGGCCTATCCCGATGGCCTGTTCATCGCCCAGGATGGCCACAACGCCCCGGCGGCGCAGAATTTCAAGCTGGTGTCCTGGGCCGCGATCAGGGCTGCGCTGGGCCTGTAAGCGGGCCTGCTGGAACCGAAAGCCCCTGCCGTGCGCTGAGTCCCCCGTATTCTGGGGAGATGTCGAATGCCCGCACGCGCCTACTGGCAGGGGCAGATCCGCCTTGCGCTTGTGTCGATCCCGGTCGAAATCTACCCGGCGGTCAAGTCCGGGGCCTCGATCAGTTTCCGGCAGATTCACGAACCGAGCGGCAAGCCCATTTCGTACGAAAAAGTGGTCGACGGGATCGGCGCGGTGGACCGCGACGAGATCGTGAAGGGGTACGAAGTCAGCAAGGGCAACTACGTCCTGCTGGACGATGCCGAGATCGAGGCAGTGCGGATCGAAAGCAAGAAGACGCTCGAACTGGTGCAGTTCGTCGATCAGGGCGAGATCGACATTTTCTACTTCGAAAAACCCTATTACGTCGTTCCGGCGGACGATCTGGCGGAAGAAGCCTATATCGTCCTGCGCGAGGCATTGCGGGCGGCAAAGAAGGTGGCGCTGGGCCAGCTTTCGGTGCGCGGGCGCGAATACCTCGTCAGCCTGAAGCCATGCGGCAAGGGGCTGGTGTTGGAAACGCTGCGCTATGCCGATGAAGTGCGCCGCGCGCAGAGTTATTTCACCGAAATCGGCGACGCCAAACCGGCGAAGGAACTGCTCGATCTGGCCACTGCCCTGATCGACCAGAAGGCCGCGCCGTTCGATCCGGCCAATTTCCACGATCGCTATGTCGATGCGTTGAAGGGGCTGGTGGAAAAGAAATCCCGGACCAAGGGCGGGGCCAAGGTGCTGGAAGACGTGGCGGAGCCGCCCACCAGGGGTTCAAACGTCATCGACCTGATGGCCGCGCTGAAGAAATCCGTCAGCAGCCCGGAAAAACCGCCGGCAAAAAAGGCCGCGCCGAAGAAAGCTGCGCCGCGGACCCGCAAGAAGGCCTGAGCGATGGAACTGAACCCACCGGTATTGCTCGGCTTTTTCGATCCCGACATGGCAGAACGGCTGGGCGTGGCTGCGTTGCTTGGCCTGTTGCTGGGGCTGGACCGCGAAGTGCGCGGCCACGCCGCCGGGCTGCGCACCCATGGGCTGATCTGCTTTGCCAGCGCCGCCATGACCGTGGCGATGATCGCCCTGTATAACCAGTTCGATGGCCAGCGGATGGATCCGCTGCGGATCTTCGAAGCCACCGGCGCCTTCATCGGCATCATCGGGGCGGGCCTGATCGTGTTCAGCAAGGGCGAGGTGCAGAACCTCACCACGGCCGCGCACCTGTGGCTGACGGCGGTGATCGGCATCGCCTGTGGCGCGGCGCTGTGGCCGCTGGTGGCGATGGGGGCGGTGATTTCGTTCCTGACGCTCACGCTGCTGGGCCTGGTCGAACGGAAACTGCAGCCCCAATCGGACAAGGAGACCAAATAATGGCCCGCAAGGCTGCCGATGCGCTGGCTGAATACAACCGCAAACGAGACTTCGCCAGGACGGCAGAGCCTGCGGGTAAACGGGCGGCGGCAGGTGGCAACAGCTTCGTGGTGCAGAAACACGATGCCACCCGGCTGCACTGGGATTTCCGCATCGAAGCCGATGGGGTGCTGAAAAGCTGGGCCGTGACCAAGGGCCCGTCGCCCGATCCCGATATAAAGCGGCTGGCCGTGCGGACGGAAGACCATCCGCTGGCCTATGGCGCGTTTGAAGGGACCATTCCCGCGGGCGAATATGGCGGCGGCACGGTAATGCTGTGGGATCGCGGCACCTGGGCGCCGGTGCCTGGCAAGAGTTGGCAGGACATCGACAAGGGGCACCTGCACTTCACCCTGGATGGTGAACGGATGAAGGGCGAATGGCTGTTGATCCGGCTGAAGGGCAAGCCCGGCGAAAAGCGCGAAAACTGGCTGCTGCGCAAGATTGACGACCAATATGCGCAAGTGGGCGATCCGCTGGTGGAACAGGCGCTGACCAGCGTGCTGACGGGCCGGTCAATGGCCGAAATAGCCGGCGACGAGGCAGGCGAATTTGCCCTGGCAGGCAAGCAGGGCAAGGCTTTCACCGCGCAGATGCAAAAGGCGGCACGGCACAACGAAAGTGCGGCCAAGCCGAAACTGGCCAAGCCGAAACCGGCCAAGGCGAAACAGGCCGCCGCATTGCCCAAATTCCGCGCTCCGCAGCTGGCCACGCTGGTCGATGCGGTCCCGGCCGGAAACGGCTGGATGCATGAGATCAAATTCGACGGTTATCGCGCGCTGATTGCCGCCAGTGGTGCGCAGGTGGCTGTCTATACCCGGTCGGGCAAGGACTGGACCGACAAGTTCGGCCCGCTGGTGTCGGCGGTGCGTGCGCTGGACCTGCCGGCCTGCCTGATCGACGGCGAAATCGTGGCCTATGGCGCGGATGGCAATCCGGATTTTTCCAGCCTGCAGGCAGTGCTGAAACGCGGGCACGGGGAACAGGCGGCGACCGACCGGCTGACCTTCCACGCCTTCGACCTGCTGGAACTGGACGGGGAAGACCTGTCCCCGCTGCCCAATGTCGAGCGCAAGGAACGGCTGGAGGCCCTGCTGGCCGGCGTGCAGCCGCCAATCCACGTGGCGGACCATGTGATCGGCGCAGGGGAAAAGCTGTACCGCGCGATGTGCGATGCCGGGCAGGAAGGGATCATTTCCAAGCGGATCGACGCCCGATACCACGGCACCCGCAGCAAGGCCTGGGTGAAGGTCAAGTGTACCCGGCGGCAGGAATTCGTCATCATCGGGTGGAAGAAATCGGCCGCGAAAGCGCGGCCCTTCGCCTCGCTGCTGCTGGCCCAGCACGAACAGGGCAAGCTGGTGTACAAGGGCAATGTCGGCACCGGGTTTGACGGCGATACGCTGGCCGATCTGGCGGCGCGGATGAAACGGTTGCAGGCGGATGCGCCCCCGGCAGAGGTGGACCGTGTGGCGGCGCGCGGGGTCACCTGGGTGAAGCCGGAGCTGGTGGCGGAAGTAGCCTTTGCCGAATTTACCGCCGACGGAAACGTGCGCCACGGCAGCTTCCTGGGCCTGCGGGGGGACAAGGCGGCGGCAGAGGTCGCGCCGGAAGTGGCCGAGCCCGCACCGCCGGAGGAGACCGCCGTGCGCATCACCAATCCGGACCGGGTGATCTTTCCCGAAAGCGGCCAGACCAAGGGCCAGCTGGCGGATTATTACCGCACCGTGGCCCCGCTGATGCTGCCCGTGGCCGCCGGTCGCCCGGTCAGCCTGGTCCGCTGCCCGCAAGGGCGGGGCAAGAAGTGCTTCTTCCAGAAACACGATTCCGGCAGCTTCGGTGCCTCCGTCCACCACGTGCCGATTACCGAGAAGGACGGCGGGGCCGAAGATTACCTCTATCTCGAGGACGCCGAAGGAATCCTCGCCTGTGTGCAGATGGGCACGATCGAATTCCACGGTTGGGCCAGCAAGGTGGCCGACGTGGAAGCGCCCGACCGGATGATCTTTGATCTCGACCCCGATGAAGGGCTGGATTTCGGCGACGTCAAACGCGCGGCCAAAGATATTCGCGACCGGTTGGCGGACCTTGGCCTCACCAGTTTCGCGATGCTTTCGGGCGGCAAGGGGGTGCACGTGGTGGTGCCGCTGGCGACCGGGCACAGCTGGGACGCGCACAAGAGCTTCGCCCACCGCTTCGCCGAGGCGCTGTCGCAGGCCGAGCCGGACCGGTTCACCGCCAACATGAGCAAGGCCAAGCGCACTGGCCGCATCTTCATCGATTACCTGCGCAACCAGCGTGGCAGCACGGCGGTGTTGCCATATTCCGCCAGGGCCCGCGCCGGGGCGCCGGTGGCGGTGCCGATTGCCTGGGCGGAACTGGACAGTTTTGACAGTGCCCATCCGTTTTCCATCGGCGATGCCGGGAAACTGATCGAACGCGCCAATGGCAAGGCCCTGGCCGGTTGGGGTTTCGCCAACCAGGCGCTGCCGGAAATCTGATCCGCAAGGCGCGGCTGACACACGCCAGTCAAAACGCCATAGCAAAGGCCGGGCTGGTCGCGAGTCGCTGCGGCCTGTTGGAGGTTTCCCATGCACGCCGATCGTCGCCTGTTTCTTCGTGCCACCGGCTCCGCCTTTGCTGCGCTCGCCGCCAGTGGCTGCATGCGTGCGGGTGTGGCCAGCACCGGTGGCGCTGTCGGCTATGGCGCGCTGCTGCCTGATCCCAACGGGCTGATCGACCTGCCGCAGGGCTTTTCCTATCGCGTGATATCCCGCCTGGGCGAGGCGATGACCGATGGCGGCACCGTGCCCGATCGCGCCGATGGCATGGGCTGCTTCGATCTCGGCAACGGCAAGATCGCGCTGGTCCGCAATCACGAACTGCAGGTGCAGCACGATGGCGGCGGGGCCACGGGCAAGACTTACGATACCGTGGCCCGCAGCCTGATCCCGCTGCCCGGTGGCACCACCACGCTGGTGCTGGATGCGCAGACCTTGAAAGTGGAAAGCCAGTTCCGCAGCCTGTCCGGCACGATCCGCAATTGCGCCGGTGGCATCACCCCGTGGGGCAGCTGGCTGACCTGCGAAGAAGACGTGACCCGCGCCGGCGCCCGCGCCAACAAGGATCACGGCTATGTGTTCGAAGTGCCCGCCAGCGCCACTGGCCCGGTCGATCCGGTGCCGCTGAAGGCGATGGGCCGCTTCAACCACGAAGCCGCCTGCGTCGATCCGGCAACGGGCGCGGTCTATCTGACCGAGGACCGCGACAACGGGCTGCTGTACCGCTTCATTCCCAGGGTGAAGGGCAAGCTGGCCGAAGGTGGGCAGTTGCAGGCGCTGGTGGCCATGGGAGGTTCAGGGGGCGTGGCCGATACCCGCAACTGGTCCGCCACGGCGATGCAGCCGGGCAGCTGGCTGCCGGTCGAATGGGTCGATCTGGATAATCCGGAAGCGCCAGAAGACGATCTGCGCAAGCGCGGCGCGGGCCTGGGCGCGGCGCTGTTCGCCCGCGGCGAAGGCATCTGGATGGGCGACGGCGAGCTGTATTTCTGCTGCACCAGCGGCGGCGCGGCCAAGCTGGGGCAGGTGTTCCGGCTGGTGCCGGGCAAGCAGGGCAAGACTGACCGGCTGCAGCTGTTTTTCGAAAGCGCCAGCGTCGATCAGTTCAATTTCGGCGACAACCTGACCGTGGCCGCCAACGGCCACCTGATCGTGTGCGAAGACCAGTATACCGACGTGGTCGACAACCACTTGCGCGGGATTACGCCCGATGGCCGGGCCTATCCCTTCGCCCGGTCGCGCGTGCAGACGGAATGGGCCGGGGCCTGTTTTTCGCCCGACGGCAAGACTCTGTTCGTCAACCTCTATAGCCCGGCGCAGACGGTCGCCATCACGGGGCCGTGGAGCGCCTGACCATGCCTTTCCTCGATCCCCGCGTTGCTGAAGTCTTCAAGGCCTATGCCGCGCGGCACGAGGCGGAGCTGGAACTGACCCGCGACCTGCCGCGCGGGGCCTTTGGCGAACGGCGCGATGAATTCCTGCTGCCGGTGGGCAAGGATGCCGGGCTGTTCCTGCGCAGCCTGGTGGTGGCGCGGAAACCGGCGCGGATTCTGGAACTGGGCACCAGCTATGGCTACTCCACCTTGTTCCTGGCTGATGCGGCGCGGGAATATGGCGGGCAGGTTGTCTCGGTGGATCTCGATGCCTCCAAGCAGGCCTATGCGCAGGCAATGCTGGAACGGGCCGGGCTGGAAAGCTTCGTGGAATTCCGCGCAGGCGACGCGCTGGACCTGATCGCGGCTGATGCTGGCGAATGGCAGTTCGTCCTGCTCGACATCTGGAAAGACCTGTACCTGCCCTGTTTCGAAGCGGTCTATCCCCGGCTGGCGGAAGAAGGGGTGATCGCGTCAGACAACATGATCTACCCCGAAGGGGCGCGGGAATCGGTCCGCCGCTATCGCGATGCGGTGAAGACCAAGCCGGATTCGCAGACCGTGCTGTTACCAATCGGCAGCGGGATCGAACTGTCGATCCGCTGGAGCGCGGGCAACCCTAAGCTGTAAGCGAGGCCACTTCGGCCAGCACCCGTTCGGCCCATTCGGGGCGGCAGATCAGCAGATCGGGCAGGTACGTATCGGCCTGGTTGTAGGCGAGCGCAGTGCCGTCGATCCGGCTGCAATGCAGGCCATGCGCCAGGGCCACGGCCACCGGCGCGCAATTGTCCCATTCGAACTGGCCGCCGGAATGAATGTAGATCTCTGCCTCGCCGCGCACCACGGCCATCGCCTTGGCCCCGGCGCTGCCCATGGCCACCAGTTCGCCGCCGATCCGTTCAGCCACGGCGACCGCTTCTGCCGCGGGGCGGGTGCGGCTGACCAGCAGTCGCGGAGTGCTGGCGGGGGTGGGCAAGGTGTGCGGCTGGTCACTGCGCAACACCACGCCGCCGTCGAGGCCGGGCAGGGCGACCGCGCCGACCGTGGCCACGCCATCAATGGCCAGCCCAACGTGCACTGCCCAGTCGCTGCGGGCTTCGCCATATTCGCGGGTGCCGTCGACCGGGTCGATGATCCACACGCGGGCCTTGGCCAGCCGTTCGGGCGTGTCCTTGCTTTCTTCGGACAGGAGGCCGTCATCGGGCCGTTCTCGGCGCAGTGCGTCGACCAGGAACCGGTTGGCCAGCGCATCGCCCGCCTTGCCCAGTTCCTTGCCGGTCAGGTCCCCATCAGCGCGCAAGGCCAGCAGGATCTGCCCGGCCTGATGGGCCAGTTCCGCTGCCAGTTCTGCGTCGGTGATCACAGATCGGGGGCCCATTCGCCCAGCAGCCGCGCCACCACCAGTTCCGCCGCCGCTTCCGGCGTCATTGCCGTCGTGTCGATGTGGATTTCCGGCTGGTCCGGCCGTTCATACGGGCTGTCGATGCCGGTGAAGTTCTTCAGTTCACCACTGCGAGCCTTCTTGTAGAGGCCCTTCACATCGCGGCTTTCGGCCACTTCCAGCGGCGTATCGATGAACACTTCGACGAATTCACCGTCCGGCAGCAGGCTGCGCACCAGTTCGCGCTCCGCACGGAACGGACTGATGAAGGCGGTCAGCACGATCAGGCCGGCATCGGCCATCAGCTTGGCCACTTCGCCCACGCGGCGGATGTTTTCCACCCGGTCGGCTTCGGTAAAGCCCAGGTCCTTGTTCAGCCCATGGCGCACGTTGTCGCCATCCAGCAGGAAGGTGTGGCGGCCGGCGGCGTGCAGCTTCTTTTCGACCAGGTTGGCAATCGTGCTCTTGCCGCTGCCCGACAGGCCTGTGAACCACAACACGGCGGGCTGCTGGCCCTTCAGCTGCGCGTGGGCCGCGCGGCTGACTTCCAGCGCCTGCCAATGGACATTCTGCGCCCGGCGCAGGCTGAAATTGATCATCCCCGCCGCCACGGTGGCATTGGTGATCTTGTCGATCAGCACGAACCCGCCCAGCGCGCGGCTGTCCGCGTAAGGCTCAAAAGTGATCGGGCGGTCGGTGGTAACATCGGCCACGCCGATGGAATTGAGGCCGAGCGTCTTGGCCGCCAGCTTTTCCAGACTGTTCACGTCCACTTCGTGCTTCGGCCGGGCGACCGTGGCGGACACGGTCTGCGTGGCCAGCTTCAGCCAGTAGGCGCGGCCGGGGATCAGCTTTTCATCGCTCATCCATACCAGCGTGCTTTCGAACTGGTCGGCGGCCTGCGGCGGCGCTTCGGCGGCGGCGATCACGTCACCGCGGCTGCAATCGACCTCGTCCGCCAGGGTGATGGTGACCGATTGCCCGGCCACGGCCAGCGGCAGGTCCCCATCCAGCGTGACGATGCTTTTGACGGTGCTGGTGCGGCCCGACGGTACGATGCGCACGGCATCGCCCGGCTTGACCGAGCCGCTGGAAATCAACCCGGCAAAGCCGCGGAAATCGAGGTTGGGGCGGTTGACCCACTGCACCGGCATGCGGAAATCGCGCGCCTGCGCGGCCATGCCTTCGATCTCCACCGTTTCCAGGTGTTCGATCAGGCTCGGGCCACCGTACCACGGCGTATTGGCCGAAGGGGCAGCGGTGATGTTGTCACCCTTGAAGCCCGACAGCGGGATTGCGGTGAAGCTGTCGATGCCGATGCTGGTCGCAAAATGGCGATATTCTGCCACGATCGCATCGTAAGTGGCCTGATCGTAATCGACCAGGTCCATCTTGTTCACCGCCAGCACGATGTGGCGGATGCCCAGCAGGTGCGCGATGTACGAATGGCGGCGCGTCTGCACCAGCACGCCCTTGCGCGCATCGATCAGGATCACCGCCAGGTCGGCGGTGGAAGCGCCGGTGACCATGTTGCGGGTGTACTGTTCATGCCCCGGCGTATCAGCGACGATGAACTTGCGCTTTTCGGTCGAGAAAAAGCGATAGGCGACGTCGATGGTGATGCCTTGTTCGCGTTCGGCGGCGAGGCCATCAACCAGCAGCGCGAAATCGATTTCCTTGCCCTGCGTACCCACGCGGGCGCTGTCCGCTTCCAGCGCGGCCAGCTGATCTTCGAAGATCATCTTGGAATCATACAGCAGCCGCCCGATCAGCGTGATCTTGCCATCATCCACGCTGCCGCAGGTGATGAAGCGCAGCAGGCCCTTGTTCTGGTGCTGTTGCAGGTAGGCGTCGATGTCTTCCGCAATCAGGCTGTCGACCTGATAGGCGGAGTCAGAAGCAGTCTGGTCGGCCATCAGAAATAGCCCTCCTGCTTCTTCTTCTCCATGCCGGCGCCGCCTGCATCCTTGTCGATCGCGCGGCCCTGCCGTTCGCTGGTGGTGGTCAGCAGCATTTCCTGCACGACCTCGCTCAGCGTCGAAGCCTCGCTCTCCACCGCGCCAGTCAGCGGGTAACAGCCGAGCGTGCGGAAGCGGACCGACCGCATCACGGACACTTCACCCGGTTCCAGCGGGAAACGGTCATCATCGACCATCAGCAGCATCCCGTCGCGTTCCACCGTGGGGCGCGGCGCGGCGAAGTACAGCGGCACGATCTCGATCCCTTCGGCCATGATGTATTGCCAGATATCAAGCTCGGTCCAGTTGCTGATCGGGAAGACGCGGATGCTCTCCCCCTTGGCCTTGCGGGCGTTGTACAGGTTCCACAATTCCGGCCGCTGGTTCTTGGGATCCCACCCGTGGCTGGCGGTGCGGAAGGAAAAGATGCGTTCTTTCGCGCGGCTCTTTTCCTCGTCGCGGCGGGCGCCGCCGAAGGCTGCGTCAAACCCGTACTTGTCGAGCGCCTGCTTCAGACCTTCGGTCTTCCACATATCGGTGTGCAGCGCGCCGTGATCGAACGGGTTGATCCCGCGTTCGGCCGCTTCGGGGTTCTGGTACACCAGCAGGTCCATCCCGGCCTGCTTGGCCGCCTTGTCACGCAGGGCGTACATCGCCTGGAATTTCCAGGTGGTATCGACGTGCAGCAGCGGGAATGGCGGCGGCGCGGGATAGAACGCCTTCTTGGCCAGGTGCAGCATCACCGCGCTGTCCTTGCCCACGGAATAGAGCATCACCGGGTTCTGAGCCTCGGCCACCACCTCGCGGATGATGTGGATGCTTTCGGCTTCGAGCCGCTGAAGGTGCGTCAGGCGTTGCATATCGGTCCGCGAATTGCCCCCTTGTCGGCATATTCGCAAGGACGCGGCCGGGCAGAAATTCTTTGCGGGGGCTAAGGTGCCTATTCGGGGAAGGGCGTCCATTCCTGCCCGGCAGGCAGCGGCGCGAACACTGCATCCAGTTCCGTCGGGCTCATTTCACCCTCCCAGCGCGGCGCATTGTCCTTGTCCACCAGCACCGCGCGGACCCCTTCGGCAAAGTCCGGGAGTACGATCATGCGGGTGGCGAGGCGGTATTCCAGCGCCATTTCATCGGCAAAGCTGGCAGGTTGCCCGGCCAGCTGGCGCAAGGCCACTTGCGCGGATGCGGGGCACTTGGCGGCGACCGCTTTCCATTCCTTGCCCGCCCAGTCGGACGGATCGGCGGCCAGATCGGCCAGGATCCGGTCCAGCGTGGTGCCGGCGAACAGGCGGTCGATCCGTTCGGCATTGTTCGCCAGCCGGGCGGGCGGCGGTTCGCTGGTGAGGCTTGCCAGCACTGCCTCGACGGTTGCCGGATCGGCGGTGATCCGTGCCTTGGCCTCCGCCAGCACGTCGGCGGGGAGGTAATGGGTGGCGAGGCCTGCCCAGACACATTCGGCCCCGTCCAGCCGCGCCCCCGTCAGGGCGAGGAACTTGCCCACTTGCCCCGGCAGGCGCGGCAGGTACCAGCCCGCGCCAACATCGGGGAACAGGCCAATCGCCCCTTCCGGCATGGCGAACAGGGTGTTTTGCGTCGCCACACGGTACCTTGCGGGCAGGGCGATGCCCACACCGCCACCCATGGTCACCCCGTCCATGAAAGCGACGACCGGCTTGGGATAAGTGAACAGCAGGTGGTTCAAGCGGTATTCGGCAAGGAAGAACGCCCGCCCGGCAGCGCCGCCATCTTCCAGCACCGACCGCCGCACCGCCGCGACATCGCCGCCGGCGCAAAAGCCGCGCCCTTCGGCATGGTCGAGGATAATTGCCGCAATGCCATCATCCCCGCGCCATTCCAGCAGCGCGGCGCTGATCGCATCGCACATTGCATGGGTCAGCGCGTGCAAAGCCTTGGGCCGGGCGAGCGAGATATGGCCGACCGCGCCGTGGCGGTGGATGTGGACGTCTTGTGTCATGCGGCCCTACTGCCGCAACAGGTCCCGTCCGACAATCAGCCGCATGATCTGGTTGGTGCCTTCCAGGATCGAATGAACCCGCAGGTCCCGCCAGAATCGTTCGATCGGGTAATCCTGCAAGTAGCCATAGCCGCCGTGCAGTTGCAGCGCCCTGTCCGCTACGGCGCTGCCGCTGTCGGTGGCGAGGCGCTTGGCCATCGCGGCGAAGCGGGTCTTGTCCGGCGCGTTGTCGGTCACCTTGGCGGCGGCGAGATAAAGCAACGCACGGGCTGCCTCCAGGTCTGTCGCCATGTCGGCCAAGGTGAACTGGGTGTTCTGAAAATCGGCAATCGCGCGGCCGAACTGCTGGCGCTCCTTGGTATAACGCACCGTTTCATCCAGGCATCGCTGCGCTCCGCCAAGAGAACAGGCGCCGATGTTCAGCCGCCCGCCGTCCAGCCCCTGCATCGCGATGCGGAACCCTTCGCCTTCCGCGCCGACCATGTTCTCGGCGGGAACGCGGACCTGATCCAGGATCAGCGAGGCAGTGGGCTGGGCGTGCCAGCCGGTCTTGCGTTCTGGCGCGCCGAAGCTGACCCCGGGCATGGTCTTTTCGATGGCGAGGCAGCTGATGCCTGCAGCGATGTCGTCACCAGTGCGGACCATGGTGAGTTAC
>JBARAF010000082.1:0-22442 GCA_049791695.1 Croceibacterium sp. | reverse complement strand
TCCCGGCATAGTTGAACACGAGCTCCCCGATGCCGGTCAGCGTGCCGGCGGCCAGCTGCTGTTCGATCCAGGCGGCATCGGGCATCTGGCCGGCGGCTTCGACCGCGCACCATTTGCGCCCGCCGCCCAGTTCCGGGCATGGGAACATCGGGCTCAGCATCAGGCGGGATTTCAGGTCGCTGCGGTAGATCGCGATGTCCTCGCGCCCGGTAATGAACAGCGCCGACGCGACGACGTTATGGGCACCCAACTGCTGCCGGATAAGGGCGAGGCCCTCCGGATCCGGATCGCCGGGCCAGGGGGTGTGCCGGTGCAGGTCGATGATCGGTTGCCGGCCCGTGGCCGCCACGTCGCCGCCGTGGGCGCAGCCTGCAAGCATCAACGCAAGACCTGCGCAAAGGGCGAGGTTCAACTGTTCCATCCGGCTTCCTCGGGCAGAGCGGCATCTGCGACTATCCTGACTGATCGGCGGTTGCACAACAAGGCCTTGCCTGCCGCGCGTGCGTGCTGGTGCGAATGGTGCGTGGCGATGGGTGGACAGGGTGTGGTGATGGCCAGACATCCCTCACCCGTCACCCCGGACCTGATCCGGGGGGTATAGCGATGTGCGGCTAAAGGGAAAATGCTGACCACACTGCGCGCAATGCTACCAACGAAAAGCCTCATCATCGCTGGGGGGCAAAGTCGGTTCCCGGATATGCGTGTGAACTTGGCCAGTTAAGACAGGATCGATCTTATCAGCCTCAGTCAGTGCCCAAGCTTCCCAAGTCCTCAATTCTTCGGGATTTGCAGAAAACCTTGGCGCTAGTGCCGCGCGAACTTCGGCCACTACGAGGCGTATATCTCTCGCCTGCCGAAGAAGTTCGGCGCTTTTGTGAAGGTCTTCGACCCGCTGTCGGTTGAGGGCGATCAGCTTCTCTTGGCGGCGCTTTTCTGAAGCTATCCGGGCCGCTTCTATTCGCTCCTCTGCCTCGCGCAGTCCCCTCCTAAAACTGGATTCACCTTCGGTTATCAAGCTGGCGACAATTTGCGCGATTTTGCTTTCTAGCTTCCCGTTGTCATCATCGACCCACTTCTCGGCTTTCTCGCTGGCCGAAGAAGGCTTCATCAACAAAGTGAGGGGGGTTCCGAGTGGTAGCGCAGAGATATTTTGCCCGCCCCCGCGATGACGAGAATGCTTTTCACTTCCCGAAACAACGATATCGAAGCCCACACGGGTGTTGCCGACAACTGCCCAAGATTCAATCTCTCCTTCGCGTTCGTAGAAATCTCCATCATGGCCACGCTTTGCCAAAGTCAGGAATATCGCATTCATCAAACGGAGTTTACGCTTGGCTACCGGCGAATCGAATTGGCACGGATTCCAGTCCCAACGAGATTGGACAGCTTTCTCTTTGCGCTTGGCCTCCTTTGCCAATAGTCCACGGAGGCTTTTATGCGGCCTGTCGAGCGACTTGGGCACGGTTGCGGTGCCGATTGCTTGCAATTCTCTAGAGCGCAATTCTGCCAAGTCTTCGGGGACGTGCTTAGATGCGAACGGCCCAGTTGAGGGCAAAGGCGCTGCTACGGGCACCACTTTCGCAAATCGCTGATCGATTCGAATACGTCCGTGCTCTCCCGGCCTCCGCTCTTGTGGCTTTGGCGGTGAAGTCACGGGCTTCCCGGCAATCACCTTGTTCCAGTGGCCTTGGGGCGGCGACACAATATCATACGAATTCAAGAGCTTTTTTAGGCCTACGTCGGATAGGCCGACTTGGGAGGCTAAATCGCGCATAGGTGCCGACCACGCAAATTTGATTAAGTCTTCCGGCATCACAAGTATGCCATTCCACGAATACCGTCCCACGGATGCTCTTTTCTGGTCGCTTCGAGGTGACGGGTAATCGCATGACATAGCCGGACCGCAAACACGGCTTGCAGCATTGGCCTCTCATTTTGAAGAGGGGCAGGAATCCAAATCGCTTGGGATGACAGCGCTATTCTTCCGGCAATAAGCCAACGTCGTTAGCGTTCAGGGCTTCGGCAAAATCCGCTAGCCGCTCGCGATATTCTTCCTGATTCATCGGCTGCATTTCTAAGCTTTGGCCATTGGCAGGCATAAACAGCACGAGCGAATTGCCGGACACTTCAAGGGACAACGGGGTGTCGGCTGGCCCCCAATCGTGCCCATGTGCAAGAAGGCTGATTTGCTCGCCATTTCTAATGCCACTTATCGGGCGGTTAGTAAGTTTCAGATTTCCTGCCCGGTAATCCAGCTCCGAAAAGGCAAGGTTTCCGCTAATCTCGCCATCGCCTTGTTCCACAAGGTTGAGTTGCAGCACTGCTGTATCATCACCGCCTACATATGAGCCGGAGATACCGTCATCAACGCTCCCGCAAGCTGAAAGCGAACCGGCCAGAATTGCTGCGAAAAAGCGTCGGGTCACGCCTGCCTCCAAAGATCATCGACCTATGGAAGCTAATCCAAATTCCTTAATATGGTGGATATATCCAGTGGTTTTATAGCCACCCTTAAACGCTCTATCGTGCCATGCGTGGGCGTGATCTTGTCGGGAAGAACATCAAGCGCATTCGCGTTGCCAAAGGGGTATCTCAGGAACAACTCGCCTTCGACGCTTCGATTGATCGGTCTTATCTGGGCGGCATCGAGCGCTGCGATGAAAATCCAAGTGTCGATACGCTGGACAAAATTGCAACCGTTCTCGGCATTGAATTGGCCGACCTATTTCAGCCGGTCGAAGCAGACGGCAATATTCCCGGCCTGCAACCGGGGCGCAAAAAGCGGACCTAAACCAAAGTCGCAACCGTTCGCGCCAATTGCGGCGATAGCCTGCAACAGCCATCCTTTCGCAGAATGAAATCAGCCGGGGCAAAGCTGTGATCCCGAACGAATTGCAGGATTGCTGCATCAACGGCTGAACGCTCCAATTCGATCATGTCCAGCACCCATGCCGGACTGCCGCGCTTGCTGTTGTGCATGATCCCGATGGTAGGATCATAGCCATCGGCAATGGCTTCAATCTGCAATTTCGCCAACTTCACCGCATAGGCATAATTCAGCATGGCGTTTACCGGGTGCGAGGCGTTGCGATTTTCTGCCTTCACGCCGGTCGCACGAGAGCTGCGCCAATTGTACGCGTGCCATTCTTGCGGAACAGGGCGGCGCTGGATGCCTTTCCAATTCACCGGCAAGCCATGCCACGAGCGGAAATAGGCCGATGCACATTCGCCTTCGACGGCGAAAATCGCATTCAAATCTGCGAAGGCTTCCCTCTCCAACCGAGCAATTCCAGCGCTCGCCTTGGCCAAAGCCATATCGCGGGATTTGGATGGCGGAATATGAACCTCAAGCGTGGGGATGCTTGCGGCTATCTTGCGTTTGATCAGGTCCGCCGAAAATCCGAGCCGTTTGGAATTGTCCGCCCGCGTTGCCTGCTGCCAATCGACCTTTTGCCGGTCGGCTGCATAACCGGTGCCGCTAGCCACGGTCGCGATTTCACCGCTGGATTTTACCCGTGCCAGAGCAACGCCCTGTTCTGCCAACCACGAGAGCACGTCAAAAGACAGGGTGCCGCTGCCGTCCAGCAACAGAATTCGCGACGGTAAATCAAGGTCGCTCGCAAAAAATCGATACTTGGCCTGTTCTTGCGGGTAATGCGTAAAGCCGTCCCGGATCACCAAAGCGCCGTTTTCGATGCGCAGCGAAACCCCGTGTCCGTTCAATATCAAGGGTGCAGGATTGCGCTGTCGGAGCTTTCGCGTGGGCAGCGATTGCGCATATTCCGAAAGCCAGAATTCCGAACGAATTGCCCAATCATTGGCAGTGCAATTGGGGAGAATTTGAGCGTCATGGAGCATTGACGATTTATAGCGGAATTGCCGGTAAAAGTCTCTCATCTTTACCCTAATTCCGGCATTGCAATGCAGCTAATTGATCGCAATTTGTCTATGAAAGACAATTACATAAAAGCCACCGATATCGCTTTCGCTGCGTGGCAATTGGCGGGTCATGACCATAGGGAAGAATATCGGAATAGCGGCCAATCCGCCGCGCGAACGGCATGGCTAAATTCCGAGCGAATTGAAATTCTCAAGGACGCATTGGCTGATGGTGAATTGGTCGCATTGGGAATTTCTCCCGATGATCCTGCAATGGAAATTGTCCAAATTCCTGAAAATCTATTCTTCGCGGCAGACTTGCGGATTGATGGCGAAAACTCGTCAATTGCTGGCCTAAGTCGGACATTTGCAAATGTCCGCATTTGCCGGGTCATTGAGAAGTCGCAACGCTTTCCGGCCAATCTCAAATCGACCGGGCGACCAAATCATCTACTTCTGATTGTGGATGTTTGGGCCACTCTAAAGGCTGAGATGCCGAACTTTGTCGAACTAGATAAGTCGACACAAAATCGAGAAATTGCGGAAATGGCTGCTAGGCTATTTCCAGCGAAATTCCCCGGTAATTGCAGAATTGGCGATAGCACAATTAGGCGTCATCGCCGCAATCACGCCGCACTGTTCGATTGATCAAAACGCTCAAAACGTTCTGACCACTTTAGGACTCTCCCGCCCGATGGCTTGAAGCCGGACAATCCGCCTCGAATCGCACCGCCGCATTGGTGCAACATTCGGGAACGGCAATGTCCAAACAGCGCGACTACAAAGCGGAATATGAACGGCGCATCGCCAATGCCGCCAAGCGGGGGCTGAGCCGTTCGCAAGCTCGCGGCCATGCAAAGGCCAGCGAAACCCCCGTCCGGCCCAAGCCGGTGCAGAGTGATGGCAAGCTAGAAGCTGCGCTCAAACTTTTGCGCCAAACCGGCAATCAGGGCCGCGCCGCTAAAGAGGCCGGTGTTTCCGCTGAGCGTTTCCGCCGCTTTCTGCGCTCCAATTCACTTGCCGAACGACAAGGCAGGCAATGGCGCGTCACCGACAATCGCAGCCGCCGCATGACAGTGATAACCGGCGGCGAAGCCATCGAACTCACTTTGCGCGACTTCGAGCAAGCATCTCTAAACGGCAGACACCTCTCCGCCGTTGGTGCCTTCATACGCACAAACGACATTGACCTATTGGACCCGTTCCAAGGGCAATCCGTCATCGATGACGCTGGCCAAGCGCACCCGCTCGAAACCGATCCGAACGAACTTTACCGCCTCGCCGCTGCCGGGGGCGAGGTTTTCCATGAAATCTACCGGCTCAACCTGTGAGGAATAAAATGACCGACAAGGAAATGAATCGCGAAATTCGCAAACAGCGACGCTTGGAAAAGCTGCAAAGCAATGCACCCCTTTGCGGCACTTGCGGGGAAGCTGATTATAGAGTGCTGGAAAGGCACCATGTTGCGGGCCGCAAGCATGATCCTGCAACCGTGGTCATTTGCCGCAACTGCCATCGCAAAGTGACCGATGATCAAAAGGATCATCCATCATGCCAGCCCGGTGCTGAATCGCCATTACACGCAATCGGCTTGTTCCTCTTGGGATTGGCGGACTTGCTGGAACTGATAATCGAAAAGCTCTCCGAATTCGGGCTTGCTTTGATCGAACGGGCAGCGCCCGAAACCGGGGGGGCGCGGTCATGATCCCCATTACCGATCAATTGCCAATCGCGCTTCGTGCCTATGCACTGGCAAAAAGGGCAAAAAAGCCGTTCCGGGGGATTGATGCATCGGACTGGTCGCTTTGCTTCGATTGCGAAACCCGCACCGATGCTGGTCAAGCGCTGCGCCTAGGCGCGTTCCAGCTTCGCAAGGGGACTGTGCGAATGTTCGCGGGCCTGTTCTATGATCCCTCTGCGATTTCGGCGGACGAACTTGCTACGCTTTCCGCCTTCGCAAAACGGGAAAAGCTGCTTGTTCTCACCCGCGAACAGTTCGTGGATGATTGGCTGTTCGCCCGCGCCTATCAGCTACGCGCCCGAATAGTCGGTTTCAACCTTCCATTCGACATATCCCGGATTGCCATCGATCACGGAATAGCGCGAGGCGGAATGTATGGCGGGTTCACCTTCACCCTCTCGCACCAGAAAATCTGGCCAAATATCCGGGTGAAGCATCTCTCACGGCGCTGCGCTTTGATCGATTTTGCCGCGCCATACCGCCCACGGGCAAGCCGGGGAGAACGCAATCGCGAACTGCAACCGCCTGTGCGGCGCGGGTATTTCGTGGACGTGCAGACGCTTGCCAATTCACTTCTATCGCGAGGCTTCACCTTGGCGAGCCTCAGTCGCTTTTTGAAAGTGCCCAATCCCAAGCTGGAATTCGATGATTTCGCTGGGCCGGTATCCGATGCCATGCTCACCTATGCCGTGCGCGACGTGCAAACCACTTGGGAATGCTATGAGACATTGCAGCAAAAACTGGACGGGCTGGAACTTCCCGATTTGCGACCAGAGGAAGTCTATAGCGAGGCCAGCATCGGCAAGGGCTATTTGCGGGCAATGGGCATTGCCCCGTGGCGCGAATTGCAGCCGGACTTTCCACCCGAAATGCTGGGGCCGATTTTGTCGAGCTATTACGGTGGCCGTTCCGAAATCAGGATAAGGCGCGAAAAGCGGCAAGTGATCCTGTGCGATTTCCTGTCGATGTATCCCACGGTTTGCACGCTCATGGGATTGTGGCGGTTTGTCACTGCCAGCGGAATGACGTGGCGCGATGCCACGACAGAAACGCGGGAATTTCTCGAAAGCATTAGCCTGTCCGATTTGCAGAAGGCGGACATTTGGCAAGGGCTGGCAACATTGGTTCGGGTGCAACCCGATGCCGATATATTCCCCGTGCGCGCAAACTACGGTGAGGAGCCGCTGGCCACAATCGGAGCAAACTATCTTAGCTCCGCTATGCCGCTTTGGTTTACCCTGGCCGATTGCATCGCGTCTAAACTGCTAACCGGGAAGGCGCCGCAAATCGTGGAAGCCACCGCGTTTGTGGCGGGGACGATGCAGCCGGACCTTTGCCCGATTAACGTTAGCGGCAATCCGCAATACCGCGTTGATCCTGTCGAAACCGACTTTTTCAGGCGCGTTATCGAACTGCGCAAGGCAACTCAGGCGCAAATGCCGGGTGCAAACGGCGATGAATGGGCAGCGCTGGAAAACGAACAGCACGCTCTCAAAATCTGCGCAAATTCGACAAGCTACGGGATTTGGATGCAGGTCAACGTGGCGAGAAAGGCCAAGCGATTTACCACCACCATTTTTGGCCATGATGGCAAGTCATTCGAGTGGGAAACCGACAAAGTCGAAAAGCCCGGTGAATTTTTCCACCCGCTGCTAGGTTCGCTGATTACCGGCGCGGCGCGACTTATGCTGGCGATCACGGAGTGCCAGATTGCCGCACAAGGGCTGGAATGGGCGTTTTGTGATACGGACAGTATGGCGATTGCCAAGCCCGATGGCATGGCGGGCGATGAATTTCGCCAGCGAGTGCAGGCAATTTCTGACTGGTTTGGCGCGCTCAATCCATATGATTTCCCCGGTTCGATCCTGAAAATCGAAAGCGAGAATGGCTCAATCGAAACAGGGCAACCAGAGCCGCTATATTGTTGGGCCGTATCATCGAAGCGTTACGCCCTGTTCAATCTCGCCAATGAGGGCCAGCCTATCATGCGCAAGGTATCGGCGCACGGGCTTGGCCACTTGTTGCCGCCCTACAGGGCCGGTGATCCACCCGCCGATATACCGCCACCGCCTGAGTGTGTTTTGCGCGAGGGTGTGGAGCGCTGGCATTGCGACCTTTGGTTTGAAATTGTCTCAGCCGGACTTAGCGAAAAGCCCGATATGCCCCGGCTTGATTTTCACCCGGCACTGAATGCCCCGGCAGTCAGTCGCTACGGGGCGACCGCGCCGGAGCTGTTGCGCTGGTTCGATGGATATAACTCCAACCGGTCATACCGTGATCAGGTGAAGCCTTTTGGCTTTCTGCTATCGCTTCGCGCCAAGCGGACTTGGGCAGGAAACGAAGCCATCGATCCGCAATCGCGGCGAGGCCGTCCGCCCAAGATCGCGCAGCCAAAGCCTGTTGCCCCATTCGAGAGGGATACCGCTAAGATTGGCACAACAGCATTTGACCGGGAGAGCGGCAAACCGGTTCCCGCCGATGCGCTCCAAACCTATCGCCAAGCCATTGCTCAATATCATTTGCACCCGGAAGCCAAATTTCTAGGCGGGGATTATTGCAACCGGGGCACCACACGACGGCGGCATATCCGCGCCACCGGCATTCGCCATATTGGCAAGGAAGCGAACGAGTTGGAACGGCAGGCAATGATCGGAGCCGATTGTTTGCTTGATCCTGACTACGGACTTGCCGGTGAAGGTTGCGGGCAACTCATGGGCGAAATCGCCGCGCTGGGTGATATGCTGGGCAATGGCGAGGCCGCGAAAGCGCTTCGCATTTCACCACGGCGCTTGCGAGCAATCCTTACCTGCAAGACCGGACCCGATGAAGTCACCACCCGAATTTTGCTCACTCGCCTGCCAGCGGCAATCGCAATGGCGGAAAAGCTGTGCGCAGAACGCGACGGGGAGTTGCAGCGCCTTCACCATATGGTTCAGGAACTTGGATTAAGAGGGGCGGCGCGGCAGCTTGGCATTGATCCATCGAATCTGCGCCGGAAAATGTCTCAGGCACGATTGCAAAATCCCGTGTAGTGCTGCGAACAAAGCCAATGAGGGTTAAATGTGGCGAAGCCTAAAAAAGCCGGTTCAGAAAATCCCTTTGCGGAGGCAATTCGGACAATTCGAGAAACCAAAAAGGGGCAGGAAGCGGCTATGTATGGCCCGCTGCGCGATATATTTTGTGATTTTCTTGGCTACCCGCGCAGTTCTGTCCATATCGATATTGCCGGTGAAGCTGGTCGCCCGGACGTAACGTGCCGCGCACCTAGCGGTATCAATGACCGCAACGGCAAGTCGCTTGATATCGATTGGATGGTGGTCGAAGCCAAAGACGAGCACGACGCATTTTCGACACCGGCAAAGCGGGAAAATATATTCGCTCAAAAGGCGAAATATGTTCGCCCCGATACCGCATGGTTTGTCATGGTCGATCCAACGGTTTTCGTTGCGAGGCCCGTAATGACATCGGCGCATGACAGCACGAACGATATCGTGCTGGTTTTGAACGACACATTAGACGCCGCGACATTTCAAGCCAAATTCGCACGACTTTCCTATGGGCTGGCTGGCGTGCCACAACGCCTTAAGGCGTTTCGCGAAGGTGATATCAGCCTGATCGCGACTGAGAAGCTGGCCGCCCCCGATACTGCCGACAAGCGGCAGAAAAATCAGGTGGCCGTCGCCCGCCGGAATTTTTACGAAACCCTGCGGATTACGACCGGACACCTTCAAGAATCCACGCACGGCACGCTGCAATCAGTGTTGAGCATGGCGACGGATGTTTCGACAGCATGGGATGCATTTGGCGAAAAGTATCCTGAGGCAGTCTTTGACCCTTACACGTTGACCGCATCGGCCAAGCCGGGAAACTATGAGCTTGCGCTAACCTATGGCGGGGACGTCGCCCGCCTCAACCGCAAATTGAAAAAGGCGGGAAGCATCGCCCGCTTGGCGCTGGATGGCTTGCCGCAATTCCGGGCGCGGGTGAATGCCAAGGACGATAAGCAAGCGCTGGAAATGTTTGCGACGGAAACTGCGAACCTGATCCTTGCCCGCATCCTTTTGATCAGGTTTTTTGAGGATCATGGGTTTTTCGGCACAAACCGCTTTTTGTGCAATGGAGGCGTCGAAGCCTTCCAAAAACTACGCGAGAAATTCGCTTTCGGTTATACGCGCCTGCTCAAAATGGCCTATGAAAAGGCACAGGCACTTTATGCAGCCGCGTTCGATGAAACCGAATTGGATTGGGTATTCGCGACCAACGATGCGAACCTGTCCAACGCCATCGAATGGGCAATGTATCAGCTTTCCCGATACGATTTCACCACGGTAAAAGGTGATATCCTTACAGGCGTTTATGACCGTTTCCTTGACCGGGAACAGCGCAAGAAATTCGGTGAATATTACACGCCGCCTTCGATTGCCCGCTATATCGTTGACCGGCTCGAATTGAAGCCCGATGATCGCTTCATGGACCCGGCTTGTGGTTCCGGCACTTTCCTTATCGAACGCTATCAGCAAGTGGTGGGCGAAGATGCCGACCAAGGGCTTGCGACCTATGCCGAAGTGGTCGCCGCTTTGGAGCGCTTGGCTGGCAACGACCTCAACACCTTTTCGGCAGTCTTGGCGCAAATCCAAATCCTCTGGCACGTCCTTAGCTTCAAAGACGATTTGATCATTGCCGATGAATTTCCCGATATCCCAATCAGCGACAAGGCTAACAGCATTATTCGACCCGGCGTGGAATTTGCGCAGCACGGGCGTTTCGTGGAATTGGATCAACCAGAATATGGCGGCATCGGCGGCAACCCGCCTTATGTTCGGCCCGAACGATCCGGCGAACTGGATGATGCGACGCGCCAGTATTTTGAGAGCGATCACGAACTGTGGAAGGGAATTTCGGCTGAGGCCAATCTCTATGCGCTGTTTATCTACCGGGCGCTTGATGGCTGGTGCCGTCGCCCGAACAAGTGGGGGGAGGATGCAGGCCGCTTGGGTTTTGTCGTCCCGCTGGCAATTTGTGGCACCAAGGAAAACGGCGATTTGCGGCGGCTGTTCGGTCCCGATGGCCGGTGGACGATCAAAGAGATTGTCGATCTTGAGGTAATCTGGCGCAACATTTTCGATGCCGATGTTCTGCCTATCGTTCTGATTGCTGAGGCCAGACCGCCCCGGCTGCCAATTGATTCCAAATGGCTGGATAAGGCCGAACCCTTGCCGGACGGCGGGGCGCTTCGCCAACAGGTCCGGGCTGCCCGTCGCCAATCCTACATTGACGCAAGGCTTGCGGCTGCAAGCCCTGCACACCTTCAATCATGGGAGTTGTTGGCCACGCGCAACCGTGCGCGGTGGGAACCCGATCGTGTCATTATCAAGCTGGCCGACAAAAGCTGCATCGACTTTGGCGATGGCAGCAAAAGGCCGACATTCGATCTCGCAGGCATCACGCCATCGGTTATTAGCTACGCTGACCTTTTTACGCCGGATGGCAGAATCGTTACGCGGATTACGCCAGAACGGCGGGGCATCATCGCCAAGCTGCGCGGCAACCCGCAAATATCCGCTGCCTTTCGGGAATATTGGCACAAGAGAAAGGGTGAGGGGCGCGGTTCGGTCGGCCTTAACCCGCCAAAGTTGAATACTGCCATGTGGGAAAAGCGGTCCATGTGCGGCGGCGGATTAGCATTTCGAGGCAAAAAATCACCGGCCATTTCCGGCAAAGGCGTTGATGTATACAAGGGTGAAAACATCATTGCGACATCTCTGACAGGATTACCTCAGGATCGAAATATCGATATTTCCAAAGCAAGCGACATGGGTATTTTCCGGCTTGGGGGAATATTGCCCAAACGCTGCTATGCTGTTGCCCAAATTACGACTTGTCCGAATGCTGTCCCCTTCGATCCAGAAAAGCTCGTATTTACAAATACGGCAACCGTTTTCGGGCCGCGCGATGACCTGTCAGATGTGCCCTTTGACTTACTATTGGTTTCTCGAATTTACCGCTATTTTTACGCTCTGACTTGCCGAATGTCATATTTGAACATGAACCGTAGCCATGTTTATCCAACAAACCTTCGCCAGCTTCCTTGGAATGACGCAATTTCTGGCGTCGCGGCACAGATTGAAGCCTTGCGGGGCGATCTTGTTAGCGCGTGCGAAAACCATTTCCGCACGGAAGCCGCCATGTTCGCTGCGCTGAAAGCGCTACCGCTTCGCCCCTTTAAGGAAGCAGTCAAACAAGGCGTCAAATCCAGCGGTGGCAAGGTTGAATGGTCCGCAAGCTTCAACAATGGCTCCGAAAAGATCGAACTTTCTGCCGTATGCAAAGCACGCGCGGAAGGTGATTGCTGGCATATCGGAATATCCGACTACCTGCATGATTGGGTGAAAGTGCCTGATGAAGCCTCTGCCCTTGGCCTTGCGACTGCCCTTGCCGCCCGCGTCGGTACAGAACATAAAATGGTGGACCGCTCAATCTTGCTGGAAATGGCAATCCCGCCTGATGCAGCCACGCGGGCGGATTTTGATGCCATCGTTACGGACTATCGCGAAGCCGATCACGCTAAGGCAATCGATGCAGTAGTGGACAAGATCGATAGTTTGATTGGCCCCGCCCTTGGATTGAATGCCGATGATATCGCCTCAATCCGCACGGATATGACGGACGACCCATTCCTAAAAAACATCACGCCCCGCTGGCCAGCAACCGAAACCCGAATTCACGGCTACCGGACAGGGCTGGATAGTTCAGAGCGCTATAATTGATACAATTTCATGCCGATACGGCTTAGCCAAGGGGGGCGTCATGGCTGAAGTAAAGCAGTTCGCGCTAAAATTGCGCTTTAGTGGGAAAAATGTCGAAGAAAGAGGTTTGGATTTATACGACGGGGCAGCGTCTTTTTATGGATTTTCGCAAGCTCTTCAAATAGCTACTCACGCCTACATGACAGGCGAGATTGTATCGCGGGCCACTGCGCTTAAGGGCGCGGAAATGTATTTTGGCGGACCGCGCCGTGGCAGTGTTTTATTTGATATCATAACGGTCATTGAACAGTATCCGGCGACATCGGCACTCGCTGGAGCAGCGTTTTATGACTTTATAAAAACTGCATTTTCAAAGGCTGCTGGATATCTTGACGTCAAACCTGAAACTCCTGCCGTGCAAAAACTGGCCGTTGATGAAACGTTTTTTGATCAGCTTGCAGAAACACTTGAAGGTAGCCTTCAACGTGCCCATCGCTCCATCGATCATGGAGTCAAAAAGGTTACGCTAGAAAGACCACGCTCCGAATTGGTCTTGTTCAACAAAGAAACAAGTCAGTGGGTAAACACTCGCGACGAAAATCCCAATGTGGAAGAATTTACAGGCAGCATAACCCGTTACAATTCAATAACTGGAAATGGGCGAGCATATGTCAGAGAATTGGAGAGAGTTCTTCCATTTAGACCCGGCGCCAAATTTCCAGATAACAAGCACGGAATCTTGAGTTGGTCATTGCACGGCAATACGGTAAAAGGTGAAAAGGAATTACGTTTTTGGGCATCTAAAATTGAATCCGCTAAAGGCGATCCGAAGCGCCTGATTTTTGCGGATTGCACCTATAAAAACCCAGCCTGAGAATGCCTCAAACATCTCAAGTTGCGCAAGTCATTGAGGGAAGAGCCAACCGGTGTGGTCAACTCTCTCCATTTCAGTGTCATTCGCTATACCCCCCGGACCTGATCCGGGGTCCCGCTGCCTTCGCGGCGCAGCGGGAGGCGACAGAGAAGCGGGACCCCGGGTCAAGCCCGGGGTGACGAAGGTATGGATGGCCGCAAAGCCTGGTGCGCAACCGCTCAGCGGATGGTGCGGGCCAAGGGTGAATGACCGACTTGGGCGGCTAGCAGACGGCATTGCTGACCGCATTCACTCAACGCTGAGGTTGATAACCCGTCCGTCATCTGTGATCCGAAATTTGCCCCCGCCGTAGGCCGACCCGCTACTTTCAGCAGTGACTTCGTAGGTTACTCCTCGAACAAGCGGCTTGGCCTCAACTGACCTGGTTTCGCCATCGGCGAAGACAAACAGCGGCCCTGAAAGCTGTTCGCCATATTCGACTGGGTAGGGGTTCTCGCAGGAAGTCACCGCAAATATCTGCTGCCAATATACGCCGCGTTTGACAGCGGTCACATCATCGCCCGGAACTGACGTAGCGGGAGGCCCATCCAGACTTGTCACAGAGATGCTACGAACGCAGTCTGGATTACCGAAGAAGTTGGTTCCTGCGACAAAAGCCAGTTTGCCACCGATTACCACCGCGCGAATGTCATAGACGCTCGAACATCCGCTTACGGTCGCGATCAAAGGTATCGCCAAGAGAAGTTGTCGGATTCGCACAGCTCAATAGAGCGGCTAAAGCCAAGTTCCACAATGCGTCGCAAGCGAAAAACCAGTTGTTTACACCGATGCTGACCACCCCCCTCACATAAACGCAATCGTCCGCACCTCGATGCTTTCCCGCGGCGCGGCCCCTTCCGGCGCGGTCGTATCCTCGAATGCGCTGTGCGCGGTCAGTTGCACCCTCGCCGCATCGCTGTCCCACAGCTTGAACGCCAGCGCTTCATTCGGCTGCATCTGGGGCACCCAGTACCAGCGGTGATCGGGGCGGTACGCCAGGTTGAAGCCCCAGAGCGAGAACGGCAGGCCGCCGAGGCCGCCGACCACTTCGCTGTCGAACAGGTCCTCCGCCCGCACGGTGCTGGCATCGCAGACGGCGAGGGGCGTGCTTTCAACTGGCTTGATCGGCCGCCAGACGTTGATCAGCATGTGCCGCCGGGCCAGCAGGCGCTCCGCTTCTTCCGGGCCGAGGATATTGCGCGTGAAATCCGCCACGGTGCGCGCGCCGTAATCCACGTGGGCGCCGTGGGCAGGCTGGTTGTGGCCGTGGGTGCCGGTCTGGCTGGTGCGGACGATCGGGCCGAAGCTGATCACCTTGGCCGCCCCGGTCAGCCGCCCGACCAGCGCCTCCGTATCTCGGCAGTACCGGGCCAGCTGGTCCTTGTCGGTATAGTCGGCGATGCCTGAAGGCTGGTCCACCAGCACGAAGCCGTTGCGATCAAACGACAGTTGCCCGGCAATCGGGCGCATGTCGTGGATCGTCACCGGGTGCGGATCGTGCGGCCAGTAGCTGCGATCCCGGTCCCCGGCGTAGAAGGTCGCCTTTTCGCCCCGCACGACGTAGTTCATCGTGGTTTCCACGTCGTGTGCCGCGGTTTCCGCTTCGCTCACAGCCAACCTCTCCTTCGTTTCGCGCCCTTGGCGCGCCGCACCGGGCTGATAGCATTGCCCGTTCAAAGCGGCAGCATAGCCGCGCCCGGGATAGCTCAGGGGGAGAGAACCGACTTGGACGCCAGCGAAATTCGCGATCCGCGCAGGGATATGCGCGACCGGGCCATGAACCTGCAGCAGTACGGCGTGGTGGCGCTGTGCGTGACGATCAACATGATCGACGGGTACGACATCCTGGCGCTGGCCCAGGCCGGCTCAACCCTGACCCGCGAATGGGGGATGAGCGCAGGCGCATTGGGCACCCTGCTGTCGATGAACCTGATCGGCATGGCGCTGGGCGCGCTGGGCGTGTCCCCGGTGGCGGACCAGTGGGGGCGGCGCCCGGCGATGCTGATCTGCCTGCTGCTGATGAGCCTGGGGATGTGCCTGTCCGCCCTGTCGCACGGTTTTGCCGGGATGGCCGCCGGGCGCATCGTCACCGGCATCGGGATTGGCGGGATGACCAGCACGGCGGGCACGCTGGCGCTGGAATATGCCAGCCAGAAACGCCGCGAATTTGCCGCCAGCGTGGTCGCCGCCGCATACCCTGTCGGCACGATCATCGGCGCGGGCGTGGCGGTGGCGGTGCTGGACGGGTACGGCTGGCGCGGGATCTTCTGGGTCGGCGCAGGCTTGTCGGCCACGCTGTTCCCCATAGCGCTGCTGTGGCTGCCGGAATCGCTCGATTTCCTGCTGACCCGCCAACCGAAAGGCGCGCTGGAAACCACCAACCGGGTGCTGCGGCGGATGAGCGTGGCGGAAATCTCCATGCTGCCGCCGCGCCCGGAAGGGGCGGGCAAGACCGCGCTGGGCGATGTGCTGCGGCCTGAACACCGCAGCACCTTTGCCCGGCTGTTCCTGGCCCATGCGCTGAACATGTTCGCTTGGTATTTCATCATCAACTGGGGCCCGCCGCTGGTGGCCGAGGCCGGCGGATCGGATGAGCTGGGCGCGCGCTATTCCGCCTGGGTGTCCTATGGCGGGATCGTGGGCGGGATGACCGCCGGGTTCCTGTGCGGGATCATGGGCGTGCGGCGGATCATGTGGGCGAGCATGATCTCACTAGCCGTGCTGATCGCGCTGTTCGGCCAGTTCGCGGGCGACCGGCAGGTGCTGCTGGTGCTGGCCCCGCTGATCGGCGCGGCGCTGTTCGGATCGGCGGCGGCCAACTGGCTGACCATCGCTTATGCCTTCCCGCCGCAACTGCGCGCCACCGGCCTCGGCTTTGCCACCACGGCGGGCCGGGTCGGGTCGATCTTCGGCCCGATGGTCGGCGGCTGGCTGATGGAGGGCGGCCTGAGCGTGGGCCTGGTCTGCCTGGTGATGGGCGTGCCGGCGGTCCTTTCCGCCCTGACCTTCAGCGGCGCACGGCGGGTGGAACAGGGGGGCTGATCAGGCGCCGAGGAAGCGGGCGATGGCCTCCACCGCAGCCGGGAATTCGTCGGGCAGCAGGTGCGAACCGCCGGGGATCACCTCGACCTCAGCGTCCGGCAGCGCCGCCTGCCATTCGCGCAGGTAACCGAGCGGCAGGATCCGGTCCTGTTCCCCCCACAACAGCAGGGTCGGGCGGTCAAAGCCCTGCAGGCCCTGCCGCAACAGCCGGTCGCTGTCCGCCGCATCGCCCCGCGCCTTGAATGCCGCTGCGCTTTCGCGGGCGCGCAGCGCGGCCCATTCGGCAGAAGGTTCGGCGGGCCAGAACGGCGCGACCCAGGCTGGATCGGCCACGAACAGCCCCGGCACATCCTGCGGCGCGACCTTGCTGAAATCGGGCATCGCCGCGTGATCCGACTGCATCCCGGCGGGTGAGATCAGCACCAGCCGGTCAATGTCATCCGCATTGGCCGCGGCAAAGCGCGCTGCCAGATGCCCGCCCATCGACGCGCCGACGAGGTGGTACGTCTCCAGCCCCAAGGCAGGCAGCAGCAGTTCGTAATGCGCGACATAGTCCGCGATGGAGCTGAAATCGGCATCGCCGCTTTCGCCGAAATTGGGGTGGTACGGGCAATAGACGCGGAACCGGTCAGCCAGAGGGCGGACCCATTCGAAGCCGTGGAAGGTGCCGCCGCCATGGAAATAGACCAGCGGCGCGCCCTGCCCGATGGCACAAGTGACGCTGTCCACCCCTTCGACGCAGGTGACGATCCGTTCGAAGCCTTCGGTGCTGTAGTTCATAGAGGCCCCCGTCATACTGGCATCGCCTTGCCTTTGATCAGTTCGGCCAGGCTGGAGGCGCGGACCTTTTCCGCCCCTTCCGAACCACGGGCGAACATCGCCGCCTTGTCTGCCGCGCGCTGTTCGGGGTCGCTTTCCGACAGCAGGCGCTTGAAATTCATCGACATCGGGCTGGTCACTTCCTGGAACACCCGGCGCCGTTCGGTGGCGTAGAAATCCAGCACGGAATCATCCGCCCGCTCGGCAATCACCGCGCCCAGCACGTCGGACAGGGCATCGGCATCCAGCACCCCTCCGGTCAGGCCCAGCCCTCCGCAGGGGTTGCAGGCATGGGCCGCATCGCCCGCCAGCAGCACGTGCCCCACGCGGAACTTCGGCGCGCAGCGTTGGTGCACGCGATAGGGGCTGAAATTGTCGATCCGGTAGGGGATGGAGGCATCGGGCAGGATCGCCGCAAACCGGGCGGGCAGGCGTTCCAGGATCGTCGCTTCCGGCAGGTCACCATCCTCGCCATAGGTCACCCGCCACAGGTTCTCGCGGCCCAGCCGGGCAATCACCGCCCAGTTGACCGGATCGACCACCATGTTGGCCGTGGCGAAGCCCAGGTCTTCGAACGGATAGTCGATGTTGGTGGCGACGAACCTTTCCGGCCAGGTGAAGCCTTCAAATTCCAGCCCCAGCAGCTTGCGCACGGTGGACCGGGCACCGTCGGTGCCGATGATCCAGTCCGCTTCGAACCACAGCTCACCGTCATCGGTATCAACCGCCAGCCGCGCCTTGCCCCCACTTTGCGCCAGCGCCTTGACGTTGTGGTTCCACAGCACTTCGGTGTTCGGCAGGCGGGCGAGGTGTTCCATCGCCAGGTCCGCCAGCAGGTGCTGGCCAAAGTGCAGGTTGTGGTCAATTTCCTGCCCGGCTTCGGGTGCATCGCGCATATCGGCGCGCATGATCTCGCCCGTGTCCGGCCAGCGCATGTTGAAGGCGGTCGATTGCAGGCCAATCGCCTCCGCATCCTCCAGCAGGCCCAGCTTTTTCAGCACCGACAGGGTAGTGTGGTAATAGACCGCTGCGCGGGGGCTGCGGCTTACCTCGTCCTCCGAATCCAGCACGGTGACCTGCACCCCCTGGCGGGCAAGACCGAGCGCAGTGAGGAACCCCACCGGCCCCGCGCCGACGACGATCACCTGGCGTTGTACGATCATCTTTGCATCCTTCACGCGGCCAGTGGCGCAAGCCCGCGGCGGGCCAGCACGCGCGGGTTGGTTTCCCGCACCAGCAGGGCCACCAGCCCCGCCATCAGCGCCAATGCCATCTGCAGATACAGCGCCATGTCCAGCGAATAGCTGTCGGCCAGTCGCCCGATGACCGGCGGCAAGGCAAAACCGCCGAAAATCTCGCCAATCGCCACCACGATGCCCATCCCGCTGGCCGCGCGCGCCGCGCCCAGCGTCTCTGCCGGGATTACGCCCATGAACAGCGGGAAAGTGCCCAGCCCCATCCAGCTGACGAACATCAGCGCGGTCAACCCCACCGGCCCGCCGTCCAGCCACAGCAAGGCCGCCGGGGCGATGGCCATCAACAAGGCAAACCCAACCAGCGCCGGCTTGCGGCCAATCCGTTCGGACAGCAGCCCGGCCAGCACCGCGCCGACCGCCGGGCAAATGCCGGTGACTGCCATCATGTTGCCCCAGGTGATCGAATCAAACCCGCGCGGCCCGGCCAGGTACAATGGCATGAAGATCGAACCGACCACGATCGAACCGACCGCGAAGATCGACACCAGCGCGCAGAGCCAGACGTTGCGCACTTTCAGCAGGTCGGCGATGGCCCGCACTTCCCCGCTCAGGCTCATCGGCACGGGCTTTTCTGCCGGTGCGGTATGCTCCGGCTCCGCAATCCAGCGCCAGATCAGCGCCGCCAACACCAGGCCGGGGATACCGGCGATCAGGAATGCCGTCCGCCAGTCGTAAGCTTCGGCCAGCCGCGTCAGCACGATTGGGGCGAGCGCGGTGCCGATGATCGAGCCGAACACGTTCTGCACCACGCCGGCGTTCAGCCCCTTGCGGCTTTCGGCGCTGGCGGCGACCATGATGGCCAGGCAGATCGGCAGGAACGGCCCTTCCGCCGCGCCCATCACGATCCGGCTGGCCAGCAGGCTGCCAAAGCTCCACGACAGGCCCGACAGCACCGAACACAGCGAAAACACCACCAGGGCGGCCAGCAGGAACGGCTTGCGGCGGCCGATCCGGTCCGACCAGCGGCCGACGAAATAGGCCCCCAGTGCCCAGGTC
This sequence comes from Croceibacterium sp., assembly GCA_049791695.1. Lineage (GTDB taxonomy): Bacteria > Pseudomonadota > Alphaproteobacteria > Sphingomonadales > Sphingomonadaceae > Croceibacterium_C. The sequence continues at coordinate 3,050 of JBARAF010000082.1, read as the reverse complement.
AGCGACAGGCCAGAGCCGAGCCAGGCAATCTGTTCGTTGTTGAGTGACAGGTCCTTCTGCACGAATGGCGAAAGGAAGGTCATCGACATCCGGTCGAAGTAGGCAAAGCCATAGGCCAGCCCCAGCAGCACCAGCACACGCAGTTCGTATCCGCGCGCTGGGCCAGGGGAAGCCCCGGCACCCGGCGGTGCTGCATTCCCGGTCATGGCATCTCCCCAATGTTCTGTCTTGTGGCCCCAGCCTAGGGACTGGCCGCCGCACCGTCTTGACCGACAGCGAAATGGAATGGTTTCCCGCTGCAACAGATTGGCCATGTTTCCCGGCCCCGGCCTGTTGCTTGATTGCTACAGAAGTTCGTTTTCAGCACGGTCATTGCGCCCACCCCCCTTGCTGCAACGATAACAGCCGTTAGAGACAAGTCCGGGAGAGGAAGAGACCGGCGAAACCGCATTGGTATTCGCGGCACTTCCTTGACTCTCGGCCGGCTGACCAAAGCCTGCCGTGTGGAGAGTTCCGCAGACCCGCAAAGGGCCTGCAAGGGGAGGAAGCCTGATGAAATTCAAGACGCTCAGCGTCGTCTCGTCGCTTGCCATCGTGGCCGCGATGGCCACACCGGCCTTCGCGCAGGATGCGGCAAGCACCGAAGACACCACCACCCGTTCCACTGACATCGTCGTGACCGCGGAATTCCGCGAAGCACGCCTGCAGGATACGCCGATCGCCATTACCGCGGTCAATGCGGAAATGCTGGAAGCACGCGGCCAGACCGACATTTCGCAGATCGCCGCCCAGGCACCGAACGTGACGCTGCGCCCGCAGCCGCAGAACGGTGGTTCGGGCCTGATCGCCTTTATCCGTGGCGTCGGCCAGACCGACTTCAACTATGCGCTCGATCCGGGCGTCGGCGTTTATATCGACGACGTTTACATCCCCACCCTGTCGTCCTCGCTGCTGGAACTGATGGATCTTGAACGGGTGGAAATCCTGCGCGGTCCGCAGGGCACCCTGGCGGGCAAGAACGCCATCGGTGGCGCGATCAAGCTGTTCAGCGCCAAGCCGAAGGGCGATGGTTCGGGCTCGCTGCGCGTTGAATATGGTTCGTACAACGAACTCAACGTGCGCGGCATGATGGACTTCCGCATCACCGACACCTTGGCAGTGCGCGTGTCCGGCATGGGCCGTGGCAGCGATGGCTACGTCGGCATGCTCGATTACGGCAAGACGCACCCGAACTCCAACGTCCCGGCCAACCTGGCCCGTGGCAATGGCAACGATGACTACAGCACCATGGGTGGCCAGAGCATCATCGCCGGCCGCGCCGCCATGCGCTGGCAGCCGACCGACGCGCTCGAAATCAACGTGTCGGGCGATTACACCCGCGAACGCTCGGAAGCCATTCCGGTGGTGCTGATCGCCGCCGGTGCCGTTGCCCCGGCTGGAACGACCTTCAACCCCGCGTCGGTCGGCGCGTCCAACAGCGCTGGTAACCCGTGGCTGGTGGGCAAGAACGGCCAGCCGGTCAACATGAGCTGCGCATTTGTTCCGGCCGGCCAGTACAGCTGCGACACCGGTGGCAACCTGCAGGGTTGGGATCCGCGCTTCGTCAGCTATTCCAACTTCATGGATGCGATGGCCCCGACGGCCACGGCTCCGTTCAAGCCCTATTTCGCCCTGCCGATCACCAATTTCCAGGGCTGGGGCGTCCACGGCAACCTGACCTATGACCTCAGCGACAATGCGCAGATCGTCTACATCGGGTCCTACCGCGCCTATAACTCCAAGTTCGGGCAGGACCAGGACGGCACGCCGCTCCCGGTTGCGCAGCTGGACAACGAACTGAACCACCACGCGTTCAGTTCGGAACTGCGCCTGAACTTCGAACTGGCCGATGGCCTGGTCGAAGGTACCGTTGGCGGGTTCTACCTGGACCAGAAGGGCACCTATACCGCCCGCGTCGATCTGAACTACGTTTCGCCCACGATTGACTTCCTGCATGGCCCGGACACCACGCCCAGCACCACCAAGGCGGTGTTCAGCACCCTGACCTTGCACCCGACCGATGCCCTCAGCATCACGGGCGGCCTGCGCTATACCAAGGACAAGAAGGACTACACGTACTTCCGGTCCAACCCGGATGGCACGCTTCCCAACGGGTTCAACTGCTTCGTGGTCAACGGCCCGTTCTCGGAACCGAACTGCCTGCTGGCCGGCCTGTATGACATCACCGGCAGCTTCAAGGGCGATCGGTGGGACTGGCGCATCGTTGCCGACTACCGCTTCTCGGACGAATTCCTGGCCTACGGCTCGGTTTCAACCGGGTTCAAGGGCGGCGGCGTCAACCCGCGTCCGTTCACGGCCGACCAGCGTCTGCCGTTCCGTCCGGAAACGCTCACCACTTACGAAGTGGGCTTCAAGGCCGACTTGCTTGACCGGCTGGTGCGCCTGAACGGTGCGGCGTTCCTGAACAAGTACGAAGACATCGTGCTCGGCAAGCTGAACTGCCCGGAATCGAGCCTGCCGACCCCGTGCCTGCGCCCGGACAACATTGGATCGGCCGACGTGAAGGGCTTCGAACTCGAAACCTCAATCTTCCCGGTGGAAGGTCTTTCGATCGACGGCAGCCTGAGCGTGCTGGACTTCAAGTACACCAGCCCGACCACCAACGGCCTGCTGACGGGTTCGGCAATTCCTGGTTCGGCTGTCACGCCGTACACCCCCGAACTGTCCTACTCCTTCGGCATCCAGTACGATTACGAAATGACGAGCGGCGACGTGCTGAGCGCCCGTTTCGACGGATCGTATCAGAGCAAGCTGTACACCACTTCGGAAAACACCACTTGGTCCGAACTGCCGGGTCGCTTCCTGGGCAATGCCCGACTGTCGTGGAGTTCCGACGCGAACGACTGGAAGCTTTCGGCCGAAGTGCAGAACGTCTTCAACAAGTACTACTTCCTGTCGATCAGCGATGCCTCCACCTCGCTGGGCATCGTGTCGGGCGTGCCTGCCCGTCCGCGCACCTGGTCGCTGTCGGTTGAACGCAAGTTCTGATG
>JBARAF010000081.1:0-11902 GCA_049791695.1 Croceibacterium sp. | reverse complement strand
GGATTACCCCGCGTGAACTGGCGGATGAAATGTCCGGTCATTTCCGTGCCTTATTCGATAAACTTGGCATCACCTATGATCGTTTCTTCCGCACCAGCGAAGATGCGCACCACCGCGCAAGTCAGGCGCTGTGGCAAGCGATGGAAGCCAGCGGCGACCTGTACCTCGACCGGTACGAAGGCTGGTACTCGATCCGCGACGAAGCCTATTACGACGAAAGCGAACTGACCGAAGGCGCGGACGGGGAAAAGCTTTCGCCGCAGGGTACGCCTGTCGAATGGACGGTCGAGGAAAGCTGGTTCTTCCGCCTGTCGAAATACCAGCAGCCGCTGCTCGACCTGTTTGCCAGCCAGCCTGATTTCGTCCGCCCGCAAACGCGGATGAACGAAGTGCGCAGCTTCGTCGAAGGGGGCCTGCGCGATCTGTCGGTCAGCCGCACGAGTTTTGACTGGGGCGTGAAGGTGCCTGGCGCACCGGACCACGTGATGTACGTCTGGGTCGATGCGCTGACCAACTACCTGACCGGGGTTGGGTACCCTGACCAGACCGGCGATTTCGCGAAGTTCTGGCCGGCCGACCTGCACCTGATCGGCAAGGACATCGTCCGTTTCCACGCGGTGTACTGGCCCGCCTTCCTGATGAGCGCGGGTGTGTCCTTGCCCAAGGGCATTTTCGCCCACGGCTTCCTGCTCAATCGCGGGCAGAAGGAATCCAAGTCGGTCGGCAACGTCACCGATCCGGGCGAGCTGGCCGACCGGTTCGGCGTGGACGTGCTGCGCTATTTCCTGCTGCGTGAATTCAGCTTTGGACAGGATGGCAGCTGGTCGGCCGAAGCCATCGTCAGCCGCGCCAATGCGGAATTGGCCAACAGCTTCGGCAATCTGGCGCAGCGTGTGATGAGCTTCATTGCCAAGAATTGCGGCGGCGAATTTACCGCGGCGGCGCCGGTGATGGAACCGGACACCACACTGCGCTCCATGGTCAACCGCGCCTGTGCCGTCGGCCTGCCGGATGCTTTCGAGAACCTGGCCTTCGCGGCCGGGATCGAAGAATGGATGCAGGCGGTCTATGCCTGCAACGCCTATGTCGACGAACAGGCACCCTGGGCCTTGCGCAAGACCGATCCGGCGCGGATGGAACGGGTACTGGCCACCCTGTGCGGTTGTATCCACGATCTGGCGATTGCCATTTCCCCCGTCATTCCAACGGCTTCAGCCAAGATTCTCGATGCATTATGCGTTCCTGCGGATGCGCGCAGCTATGCCGCGCTGGCCACCGATGTGGCGCTGGGCACGATCCGGGTGGAAAATCCCAGCCCGGCCTTTCCCCGGCTCGACCTGCCGGTGGCGGAGGGCTCCTGATGCTGGTCGACAGCCACTGCCACCTCAATTACGCGGGGCTGGGTGATCGGCAGGCCGAAGTGCTGGGCAGGGCGCGGGACAGCGGGGTGACCGCCTTCCTCAACATCTCCACCCGCCAGCGCGAATGGCCGGATATCGTCGCCACGGCTGAGCGGGAGCCAGACGTCTGGGCCAGCATCGGCATCCACCCGCATGATGCGGATGGCCACGCCGAACTAGGCGAGGGCGCCCTGCTGGAAGCTGCCGCCCATCCGCGGGTCATCGCCATCGGTGAGACGGGCCTCGACTATTTCTACGACAAGTCCGACCGCGCAGTGCAGCGCGACCTGTTCCGCATCCATTGCGCGGTGTCGCGCAGTACCGGCCTGCCGTTGATCGTTCACACGCGAGAGGCAGAACAGGATACGCTGGAGATCCTGGCGGACGAACTGGGGAAGGGCGCCTTCCCGGCGCTGATCCACTGCTTCACCGCTTCTGCAGAATTTGGCCGGGGAGTGCTGGAACTGGGCCTGTCGATTTCGCTTTCCGGTATCGTGACCTTCAAGAACGCCCGCGACCTGCAGGACTTTGCCCGGGAAATTCCGGAAGACCGGCTGCTGGTGGAAACCGACAGCCCGTTCCTCGCGCCGGTGCCTCATCGCGGGCAGACCTGCGAGCCGGCCTTTGTCCGCGATACGGCGACATTCGTTGCCAACTTGCGCGATGAACCACTTGAAAATCTGGCGAAATATACAACCCGTAACTTCTATGCGCTGTTCGCGAAGGCAGTGGCATGAAGCTGCTGATGCTCGGTTCCGGCACCTCCACCGGGGTCCCACGGATCGGTAATGACTGGGGCGAATGTGACCCCAGGGAACCGAAGAACCGCCGCACACGCGTGTCGATCGTGGTCGAAAGCAACGAAGGTGCCCGGCTGCTGGTCGATACCACGCCGGACATGCGCCACCAGCTGCTGGCTGCGGGCATCGGCAAGGTTGATGCGGTGTTCTGGACCCACGATCATGCCGACCATTGCCATGGCATCGATGACCTGCGGCCGATGCGCTATGGCCGGGCGGCGGCAATTCCGGGCTTTGCCAGCGTGGAAACCGGACGGCGGCTGCGGCAGCGGTTCAGCTATGTCTTTGCCGGTCAATATGGCTACCCGACGATCGTCGAATTGCAGTCGCTGGATCACTTGCGGATCCATGCCGGCTTTGCCGTCGACAGCTGCGAAATGCCCCACGGGCCACTGTCCAGCACCGGTTATCGCTTCGATGCCGATGGCAAGTCCATCTCCTATGCCACGGATTTCTGCGAAATAACTGACGAGATGCTGGAGCTGTTTGACCAGACCGACATCCTGGTCTGCGACTGCCTGCGGCGTGATCCACACCCGACGCATTGCCACCTGGCGATGGCGCTGGAACTGGGGGCCAAGGCTCGGGTGCGAACCCTGGTGCTGACCCACTTGGACAAGAGCATGGATTACGCCACGCTGTCGGCCGAAGTGCCGGGCAACGTGCTGGTCGGCTACGACGGACTGGAACTGGTCGCGTGAACCAATGGCAGGTCATGTCGTTGATCTCGCTTCTGGGCTGCTTGATCCTGTCAGTGAGTAGCTATCGATCGCAGCCGGTTTCGCCGAAGCGGACTGCGTTGCTGGCGCTCATCTGGATCTGTCTGTTTGGTCTCGTCGCACTGGGCTTTACCGCGCTCCAATGATGAGAGGGGCCTCCGCTTCTCCCGCAACGCCTATCTGTCATTTAACATAATATATATTATCAACCCAACTTGGGTCGATACCGATCCAGATTCCAGCTGCTCCCCTAGCAAACCTATCCGCACCAACGGTCCGGCAAATTCAGCTGCGAGCGCGGATACCATCCCGCAGGATTGAATTGCCGGCTTCGGCCACGCCATCAACCGGCCGATCATCAGCCAGGACCGCAAACCGCAGGCCAAGGAACACGTTCATGCCCATGATGGCCCAGGCGTGTTCTTCCTGCAGGTCGTCGCGCAGTTCGCCAGAACGTCCGCCCTGGCGCAATCGTTCGAGGATACGCTGCGCAGTGGTTTCGTAATGCAGCCGGAAACTGGCCGGATCGACGAATTCCGCTTCATCGATGATCCGGTAAATCTCCTTGTGCTCCCGCGCGAACCGCAGGAACCCTTCTAGCGCGGCCCGTTCGGTTGCCAGCGCATCCAGTCCTTCCGAAAGCGACCGACGGGCTTCCTGGCCCACCTGTGCGCTCAGGTCCTGCACCAGCGCCTTGAAGATTTCGTCCTTCGAATCGAAGTAGGTATAGAACGTGCCCAGCGCCGTCCCTGCCAGCCGGGTAATCCCGCTGATGGACGCATCGTGAAAACCCTTCTCACCAAATTCCTTCGCCGCCGCGTCCAGCAACAGGCGCAGCGTCCGCCGGCCCCGTTCTGTACGCGGCTTCCTTCCCGGGGCGGTGTGCGGCTCACTGCTCATTTCCAACGGCTAGCCATCCTGTCCACAGATGGCAAAACATTAAAGTTGAAAGTCGGTTCATGTTTCAATAAAGCGGTGTCCAACGATACTAGAATCCGGGAGAGAATGTGATGTCAAAGGCCCTGCTGCGGCGGTCGACCGCCTGTGTCTCTATCGCTGTGGCGCTTGCCGTGCCCGCGCTTGCAAGCTCTGCCCAGGCGCAGGATGCCTCGTCCTCCCAAAATCAGGAAGCTGCGGCAGAAGAAGGCGCAGGCGCCATTGTCGTAACCGCTCGCCGCCGTGAAGAACGCCTGCTCGATGTGCCCATCGCCCTCTCCTCGTTCGGCGGAGATGAACTGGAACAGCGCGGCGCTGTTGACCTGACGGACATCGCCCAGATCAGCCCCAACACCACGCTGGAAGAATCGCGCGGCACCAATTCGACCCTGTCAGCCTTCATCCGCGGCATCGGCCAGCAGGATCCGGTTTCGGGCTTCGAACAGGGCGTCGGCATCTATCTCGACGATGTGTACCTCAACCGCCCGCAGGGTGCGGTGCTGGACATCTACGACGTGGAACGGATCGAAGTCCTGCGCGGTCCGCAGGGCACGCTTTATGGTCGCAACACCATCGGTGGCGCGGTGAAGTACGTCACCCGGTTGCTGCCGCAGGACCTGGCGCTGAAGGTCAAAGGCACGCTCGGGACCGATGAACGGGCCGATGGCATCATCACCATGTCCGGTCCGCTGGGCGATGTCGTCCGGGTCGGTGCCGCGGTCGCGCGGCTGTCGCGCGGTGGTTATGGCACCAACCTGACCACCGGGGACGAAAACTACAACAAGGACGTCTGGGCCGCGCGCGGCACGATCGAAGCTGGTGACTATGGCGCGCCCTATTCGCTGCGCATTTCCGGCGATTACAGCCGCGACCGCAGCAACGCGCGAGGCGGCCACCGCCTGATCCCTGGCGCCGTTTCTGGTGCCCCGGTGCTGGCCAATGTCTATGATACCCGTGGCGGGCTGGCCGATCCGCGGCAGGATGTGGAAGCCTATGGGCTGGCAGCCAACCTCGCCCTTGACCTTTCGGAAGCGCTGACCGTCCGTTCCATTACCGGCTGGCGCAAGGATGACAGCGCCTCCCCGATCGACTTCGACGCCCTGCCCGCTGTCGATCTCGATGTGCCCGCGTTCTATCGCAACGAACAGTTCAGCCAGGAATTCCAGCTGCTGTGGGATGATGGCGGGGCCTTCACCGGCATGATCGGCGCCTATTACCTGGATGCCAGCGCCGACACACAGTTTGACGTGCGCCTGTTCACCACATCCGCCGGGTTTACCGCTTTCACCGAAGCCAACGTGGATACCAGCACTTACGCGATCTTCACCGACGCCAGCTACAAGTTCTCCGATCAGGTCAGCCTGTCGTTCGGTGGCCGCTACACCTGGGACAAGCGCACGGCGGACATTCTGCGCCAGAATTATCTGGGCGGCGGCTCGCCTGTATTCGGCGGAGCCGGAACGGCCTTCGGCGCGCCGAGCACCAACTTTGCAGGCTCGGCCAACTTCGACAAGTTCACCCCGCGCCTGTCGCTGAGCTACCAGCCCACGCGCGATCACAATCTCTACGCCAGCTACTCGAAGGGCTTCAAAGGCGGCGGGTTTGATCCGCGCGGAGTCGGGGTCAATGCCCCGGCAGCCATCGCGGGCAAGCCGACCGATGCCGAAGTGGCCGATTTCCTCAGCTTCGATCCCGAAACGGTCGACAGCTACGAAGTGGGATACAAGGGCAACCTGCTGGACGGCGCGCTCTATGTCGCCCTGGCGGGCTTCTATGCCGACTATACCAATGTGCAGATTCCCGGCTCCGTCGCCTGCAGCGTCAGCGGTATTGCGACCTTCTGCGGGATTGTCTCCAACGCCGGCAGCGCCACGTTCAAGGGTTTGGAATTCGAAACCAATGCCCAGCTTGGACGCAACCTGGCCGCTCAGGGCGACCGCCTGAACCTGTCCGGTTCGCTCGGCTGGATCGATGCGAAGTACGACGAATACATCACCAACATCGGCGGCGTGCCGACCGACGTGGCGCAGTACCGTCAGGTGCAGAACACCCCGGAATGGAGCGGCAGCGCGACCCTGTCCTACACCACCCCGGCGGGTGACGGCGACCTGTACCTGGGCAGCACGGTCAGCTTCAAGAGCAAGACCTACCAGTTCGAGATTCCGAACCCCTACCTCGACCAGGGCGGTTATGCGCTGGTCGATGCCAGCATCGTCTACACCTCCGGCGACGGGCACTGGAGCCTGGGGCTGCACGGCAAGAACCTGACTGACCGGCAATACAAGACCTCGGGCTATACGTTCGTTGCCGCCAATGCCACCACCGGGGCACTGCTTACCGGGACCAATGGCTATCCGGTGCCGACGCTGGGCAAGGAAGGCACGCTGACCGCCTTCTATGGCGCACCGCGGCAGGTGTTCCTTACTGCGTCGTACAAGTTCTGACCGGGCCTGACGCCCCGTCGAACGGACCCAGCATGATGGACCATGTGTCGCCCCCATTTCGCGCCCACGCCTACCGCAGTGCTTGCGGCCGGCTGGAACTGTTTGCCCGCGATTACGGGGGCGACGGGCCGCCCTTGCTGCTGATGCACGGGCTGACCCGCAACAGCGCCGACTTCGAACCGCTGGTCCCTCACCTGGTTGATGCATATCGCCTGGTGGTGCCCGACCAGCGGGGGCGCGGCCTTTCGCCCAACGATCCCGATCCGGCCAATTACCGGCCGGATATCTATGCGCAGGATATGTTCGCCCTGCTCGACAGTCTCGGCATCGAACAGGTCGGGCTGGTCGGCACTTCGATGGGCGGCCTGATGGCCATGATCATGGCCGCCCTGCAACCCGACCGTATAGGGGCGGTGGTGCTGAATGATGTCGGGCCCGTGCTTGATCCCGTCGGTCTGGCGCGGATCGGCGGCTATGTGGGTGCGGCTGGCCCGTTCGCCAGTTGGCAAGACGCGGCGGACAGGACTGCGGCCATCAACGGCACCGCTTTCCCGAATTTCGGGGACAGCGACTGGCTGGCATTTGCCCGCCGCACCTGCCGTGAAGTCGAAGGTGGCCGGGTTGCCTTTGCCTACGATCCCGCAATTGCCGCTGCCTTTGACAGCGTGCCGGCTGAACAGCCAGACCTGTGGCCATTGTGGGCCATGCTGGCGGACAAGCCGGTGCTGGTGTTGCGCGGGGCCTTGTCGGACCTGCTGGCGCCGGACACTGTGGCGCGCATGGCCAAGGAACATTCCGGTCCGTTTGTCGCTTGCGACATCCCCCAGCGCGGGCACGCCCCCTTGCTGGACGAACCCGAGGCGCTGGCAGCGATCACATCCTTCCTGAAGCGGCATCGGGCCTGACATGGCCCACCCCTCCCCCGCCGCTTCACCTCCCAGCAGCAGCATGGGAAGCAGTCCCCGGACAGTGCTGACCATGCTGCTGCTGGTCTATGTATTCAACTTCGTCGATCGCCAGATCCTGTCGATCCTCGCCGCGCCGATCCAGCGTGACCTGGCGTTGGACGATGCGCAGATGGGCCTGCTGGGTGGGTTGGCGTTCGCCCTGCTCTACTCAACCCTCGCCGTGCCCCTGGCGATCCTGGCCGACCGGACGAGCCGCACCTGGGTGATCACCGTCTCGCTGGTTCTGTGGAGCGGGTTTACCGCCTTGTGCGGGTTCGCGCAGGGGTTCTGGCACATCTTCCTCGCCCGGCTTGGCGTGGGCATTGGTGAAGCCGGTGGGGTAGCTCCGTCCTACGCGCTGATCGGGGACTATTTCCCCAGCGATAAGCGCGCATCGGCACTGTCGGTCTATTCTCTCGGCATCCCGCTCGGTTCGGCCGCCGGCGTGCTTGCGGGGGGCTATATCGCCGCCATGGTTGACTGGCGGCTGGCGTTCTTCGCCGTTGGCGCCGGGGGCCTGCTGTTGGCGCCGCTGTTCCGGATGCTGGTGCGGGATCGGGTGCGACCCATCACCACCGGCCTGCAACCGGCAGGGCAGCACGTTCCGACCCTGCGGGAAACAGCGGCGGTGCTGGCGCGCAAGCCTTCGTTCTGGCTGCTGTCGTTCGGTGCGGCCAGTTCGTCGATGCTCGGTTATGGCATCGCTTTCTGGCTGCCCAGCCTGCTGCAACGCAGTTTCGGGTTCGACCTGATCCAGGCTTCGCAGTTCTTCGGCGCTCTGCTGCTGATCGGGGGCGTGGCCGGTGTGCTGGCCGGGGGATTGCTGGGGGACCGGCTGGGGCATGGCAACAAGTCGTTCTATGCCTGGCTGCCGGGCGCGGCCTTCTTCTTTGGCGCGCCATTGTTCGCCCTTGGTATCCTGAGCACCAGCGCGACGGTCGCCTTCTTCCTGTTTCTGGTACCGCAAGCCCTCGCTTACATCTGGCTCGGCCCGGTGTTGTCGGCAGTGCAGCACCTAGTCCCGGCGCCCTCGCGATCCATCGCCTCTGCGCTGTTCCTGCTGATCAACAACCTGATCGGCCTTGGCGGCGGGATATTCTTCCTCGGCGCCTTGTCGCAATGGCTAGCCCAGTTCTACGGATCAGAGGCACTGCGCTATTCGATGCTTTATTCCCTGGGGCTGTACGCAGTGGCTGCCTTGCTGATGACACTGGCGGGCCGCAACCTGCCGCGCGACTGGGTCGACGAATAAGGACGAGCATGAAGAAACTCTACCCCGATGCTGCTTCGGCCCTGGATGGCCTGCTGTTTGACGGCATGCTGATCGCCAGTGGCGGATTTGGCCTGTGCGGCCTGCCCGAACGGCTGCTGGATGCGGTCCAGGCCAGCGGGGTGAAGGACCTCGTCTTCGCCAGCAACAATGCCGGGATCGACAACGAAGGCATCGGCAAACTGCTGCGCACGCGGCAGGTGCGCAAGATGATCGCCAGCTATGTGGGCGAGAACAAGGAATTCGAACGGCAATTCCTGGCCGGCGAACTGGAAGTGGAGTTTTCCCCCCAGGGCACCCTGGCCGAACGGATGCGCGCCGGTGGCGCCGGTATTCCGGGCTTTTACACCAAAACCGGCGTCGGCACCGCCGTGGCCGAAGGCAAGGAAAGCAAGCTGTTCGGCGACGAGGAATATATCCTCGAACGCGGGATCTTTGCCGATCTCGCCATCGTGAAAGCGTGGAAGGCGGATGAAACCGGCAACTGCGTGTTCCGCAAGACCGCCCGCAACTTCAACCAGCCCGCCGCCACTTGCGGCAAGGTCTGCGTGGTCGAAGTGGAGGAAGTGGTCCCCACCGGCACGCTCGATCCGGACGGGATCCACCTGCCCGGCGTCTACGTCCAGCGGATGATCGTCGGCGCGCCCTACGACAAGAAGATCGAGTTCCGCACGGTGCGTGAAAGGGAGTCCGCCTGATGACCACCCATGACGGCCTGACCAAGGGCTGGAGCCGCGACCAGATGGCCGCCCGCGCCGCGCGCGAATTGCAGGACGGGTTCTACGTCAACCTCGGCATCGGCATTCCCACGCTGGTGGCCAACCACATCCCCGCCGGGATGGACGTGACCCTGCAGAGCGAAAACGGGATGCTCGGCATTGGCCCCTTCCCTTACGACGACGAGGTTGATCCCGACCTGATCAATGCCGGCAAGCAGACGATCAGCGAACTGCCGAGCAGCGCCTATTTCGACAGCGCCGCCAGCTTCGCGATGATCCGTGGCGGGCATATCGACCTGACCGTGCTGGGCGCGATGGAAGTGTCCGAAGGGGGCGACATCGCCAACTGGATGATCCCCGGCAAGCTGGTGAAAGGCATGGGCGGGGCGATGGACCTGGTCGCCGGGGTCAAGCGGATCATCGTGGTGATGGAACACGTCAGCAAGAACGGCGAGGCCAAGTTCCTGCCCGCCTGCAACCTGCCGCTGACCGGGCGCAACGTGGTCGACATGATCATCACCGATCTCGCCGTGTTCAGCCGGCCGGACCATGCCAGCCCGTTCAAGCTGGTCGAACTGGCCCCCGGCGTGACGGCAGAGGAAGTCGCCGCCAAGACCTCCGCGCATTACCTGGGCTGAGGGCGCGATGGCTTACGTCCTGATCACCGCCAACCGGAATTATTCCAGCTGGTCGCTGCGCCCGTGGCTGCTGATGCAGGCGCTGGGCATCCCGTTCGAAGACCGGCTGGAACTGTTCACCAGGCCGGACAACCATGCCGAATTCCGCGCCTTCTCCCCCACCGGGCAGGTGCCGGTGCTGCTGGATGGCGAACAGCGGGTGTGGGATTCGCTCGGCATCGCGCTCTATCTCGCGGACCGGCATGAGGGCGTATGGCCCACAGACCCTGCGGCACGGGCCTTCGCCCAATGCGTGGTGACCGAAATGCACGGCGGCTTTTCCGCCCTGCGCAACGACTGCACGATGAATGTCGGCGTGCGGGTGCAACCGGGGCCGATGTCGCCCGCGCTGCAACGCAATGTCGCCCGTATTGGCGAGATCCTGGCCGAGGGGCTGGACCGGTTCGGCGGCCCCTGGCTGGCCGGGCCGCACTTCACTGCCGCCGACGCCTTCTACGCCCCGGTCGCCTTCCGCATCCGCACTTATGGCCTCGACGTGGGCAAGGGACAGGCCTGGGTGGACCACGTGCTGGCACACCCGGCAATGCAGGACTGGGAACGCCAAGCCCTCGCCGAAGAATGGCGCGAAGCCAGCCACGAGGCGGAACTGGCCGCCGCCGGCACGATCCTGGCGGATTATCGGCAGGGGTAATCCCGCGCCCGCTGGCGCAGGCCACTGCGCTTCGCTACGCTGCCGCAAAAGGCGCACCAATGCGCAGTGGGAGTGGGAATGGATCTGAACACGCGGCGCGATGCGCCCTGGCTGGCGCTGGTGGTGCTGATGTCGATCAGCACGATCGGCTTCATCGACCGGATCGTGCTGAACGTGCTGGCCGTGCCGATCCAGGCGGAATTTCACCTGTCGGATACCCAGGTGGGCCTGCTGACCGGCCTCGCCTTTGCCGTGCTCAACGTCGGCCTGGGGATTTTCGTCGCCCGGATTGCCGAACGCAAGCGGCGGCTCAGCCTGATCGCCGTGGGCACGGTGCTGTGGTCCATCGCCACGGCCCTGTGCGGCTTTGCCGGCAACTGGCTGCAACTGCTGCTCGCCCGCATCGGCGTGGGCGTGGGGGAGGCGGTTGGCCTGCCCGCAACGCAGAGCGTGGTGGCCGATTACTTCCCGCCTGAACGGCGCGCCACGGCCATGTCCGTGCTGCTGCTGGCCCCGCCGATTGGCGCGCTGATCGGTGCGGCGGGCGGCGCATGGGTGGGGCAGACCTATGGCTGGCGCATCGCCTTCCTCGTCGCCGCATCGCCCGGAGTGCTGTTTGCCCTGATCGCTTACCTGTTCGTGGCCGAACCGCCGCGCGGGCGGCATGACGTGGGGGCAAGTGACGGTGTGCCGCCGATGGGTGCGGTGCTGTCGCGCCTGTTCCACCTCAAGAGCGCACGGCTATTGCTGGCCGGCTCCACCATAGCCTCGCTGGTCGGCTTCGCGCTCAACAGCTTCGTGGCGCTGCTGCTGGTGCGCAAGTTCGGCTTCACCCTGGTCCAGGCCGGGCTCGTTTCCGGCCTGCTGGCCAGCGCGCCCGGCGCGCTGAGCGTGGTCGTGGGCGGCAGCGTGGCCGACTGGCTGGGGAAGAAGACCCCCGCCGCCTATGCCCTGCTGCCCGGCATCAGCCTGCTGATCGCCGCCCCGCTGTACGTCTTCGCCATCACGCGGGAGGATGTGACTGTGCTGCTGGTGGTGATGACCGTGGCGGCGCTGTTCCAGTACACTTACCTCGGGGTCACCCTCGGCTGCTTCTCCAACCTCCTCCATCCCCGGATGCGCGCCACCGGCAGCGCCGTACTGGGCGCGATCTACGGCCTGATCGGCCAGGGCGTGGGCCCGCTGGGGCTGGGCATGCTGAGCGACTGGCTGCTGCGCCACTACGGCTATTCCAGCGGCGACGCGCTGGCCGTGGCGATGGCGCTGTTCGCCCTGCTCTACCTGTGGGCCGGGGCGCACTATGTGGCCGCCGGGCGGCACTTGCGGGGGGATTTCGCG
>JBARAF010000080.1:0-1753 GCA_049791695.1 Croceibacterium sp. | reverse complement strand
AGCCATCACAGTGCCCTTGCAGGTCCGCCAGGTCCACGTGCGGGTCCAGTTCCAACGGCCGGTCCAGGTGGGCGCGGCTGACCAGGTGGCACAGGTTGTTCCACCCGTCTTCATCCTGGGCATAGAGCGGCAGGTAATCGATTGGCCCGCCGTCCCCGCGTGAAACGCCGAGCAGGGTGCCGATGATTGGCTGCACCCCTTCACCCTTGCAGGCGGCGGCGAAAGCGGTGGTGCCGTAGAGCCCATTGCGATCGCAGATGGCCACGGCCGGAAAGCCGCGTTCCTTCGCCAGCTTGGCCAGTGCCTTGGGCTCGATCGCGCCTTCCAGCAGGGAAAAGCTCGACAGCACACGCAAGGGGACGAACGGCGAAAAGGGCATGGATCCGATGTGCGACCTGCCAGTGCCGCGATCAAGCATCCAGTGGCCGCGCTTGGGGAAAACATGAATTGGCTATGCAATCAGCCCCGCTTGTGTTTCATTTCGTTCAGAAATCCGAGGGGGAATACAGATGAGCGACCTGCAGTTCGAAAAGCCCGACGTTGATGGCATTGTTTCCCGCGCCAAGGGGATCATCACCAACCCTTCTGCCGAATGGCCGAAGATCGCCGGGGAAACGACCCCGCCGGGCAAGGTGTTGATGACTTATGCCCTGCCACTGATGCTGATCGGCCCGGTGGCCGGTGCAATCGGGCAGAGCCTGTTCGGCCTTTCGACCCCGTTGGGCACCATTCATATGGGCATGGGGACGATCCTCACCACGGCCGTGCTGGGCCTGGTGATGGCCGTCATCAGCCTGTACGTGGTCAGCTGGGTGGCCAGCAAACTGGCCGCCAAATTCGGCGGACGCGACGATTTTCCCGCAGCCTTCCGACTGGTGGCCTATTCGCTGACGGCCAGCTGGATCGGCGGCATACTGGGGCTGTTCCCGGCCATTGCCTCGCTTGGGCTGCTGTTCAGCATTTACAGCTTCTACCTGTTCTACAAGGGCGCCAGCCCGGTGCTGGGTGTCGCTGCCGACAAGGCGGCGTTCTACACCGTGGTGACCGTGGTTGGCGCGATTGTCGTCAACATGGTGGCGGCGGTGGTGCTGGGCATGGCGCTGGCCCCGGCGATGATGGCCAGTGGCGCAATGCCGGAAATCCAGACCACCATCGCGGAATAATCACACATTGCTCGGGAAATCGGCGCGGCCGGCAAGATCCATGATCTCTGCCGGCCCCAACTGGTGGTCGCCGGACTTCTCGATCACATAGTCATTGCGCCGTTCCGGCGGCATGGCGGCGATCATCGCCACCATTTGCGCCAGCGTACCATGGTGGATCGCGCCCAGCCCGTGCAGCACGCCATCGGCCTGCGCCTTCAGGTGGATGGCGGCGCCATCGCCCCAATCGAATGCGCCGTCATTACTGCCGCCGCGAAAGGTGCTGGGATGGTCGGTCATGCAAAGTCTCCTTTGCCTGTCCAACGCCCGGAACCAGCAGTCGGTTTCTAGCCCAGCAAACCTTCGTGCAGCCGCACCACCCGGTCCATCCGGGCGGCCAGCCGCTCGTTGTGCGTGGCGACCAGCGCGGCGCTGCCAGTGCCGCGCACCAGGTGCAGGAATTCGGCCAGCACCTTGTCCGCCGTCAGTTCGTCCAGGTTGCCGGTCGGTTCATCCGCCAGCACCAGTTGCGGCTTGTTGGCCAGCGCGCGGGCCACGGCCACGCGCTGCTGCTCGCCGCCGGAAAGCTGGCTGGGCCGGTGGTCCAGCCG
>JBARAF010000079.1:0-1919 GCA_049791695.1 Croceibacterium sp. | reverse complement strand
TCATACGATCGCCCGCCGCGCGGCCATTTCGCCCGCCATGCGGATCGCTGCCAGTGTAGCGCCCGGATGGGCTAGGCGCTGCCCGGCGATCCCGAAAGCGGTGCCGTGATCGGCAGAAGTGCGGATGACCGGCAGGCCGAGCGTCACGTTGACCCCGGAATCGAAATCCAGTGCCTTGATCGGCACCAGTGCCTGGTCATGGTACATCGCGATGGCCACGTCATAAGTGCCGCGCGCGTGGGGGGCGAACAGGCCATCGGCCGGGTGCGGGCCGGTGGCGTCGATCCCTTCGGCCCGCAATTGCGCGATGGCCGGGGCGATGGTCTCGATTTCCTCGCGCCCCATGCGGCCGCTTTCCCCGGCGTGGGGGTTCAGCCCGCAAATGGCGATGCGCGGGGCGGCGATGCCAAAATCGCGCCGCATCGCCTGGTCGACCACGCGGGCGCGGGCCACGATCAGGTCTTGCGTCAGCAGGCCAGGCACATCGGCCAGGGCGCAATGGACGGTCATCGGCACGGTGCGCAATTGCGGCCCGGCCAGCATCATCACCGCCTGGTCCGCGGTAACCCCGCAGGCGTCTGCCAGGAATTCGGTCTGCCCCGGAAAGGCAAAGCCGACCTTCGCCAGTTCGGACTTGGCAATCGGCCCGGTCACGACGCCGGAAGCATCACCGCTGACCACCAGCCGTACGGCTTCGGTCAGGGAAGCCAGCGCCAGCCGTGCCCCGGCCTCGGTCGGCACGCCGGGCATATAAGGTGCATCGCCCAGCGGCAGGACCGGCAGGGCATGGGGGAAAACCTCGGCCGCTTCCGCCAGCGAGCTAACCGGCTGCACCGGCACCGAAATGCCGCGCCGCTCGGCCGCTTCGAACAGCAGCCCGGCACCGCCCGCCACGGCGAAAGCGGGCAGGGCAGATAAGGTCTGGGCCTGGGCGGCCTGTTGCGCCCAGGCTTCCGCTGCCAGTTCAGGCCCGATCCCCGCCGGATCGCCCAGCGAGAGGACGAGCGGCTTCACCTCAGTTGTAATCGATCACCGCATCGCGGCGAAGATCGCGCAGATAGCGCTGTGCGCGGCGATTGACCCGTTCTTCTTCCAGCTGGGCTTCCAGCTGTTCCTTGTCCGGGCCGGCCTGTTCCTGCGGATCGTCACGACCGCACAGCATCAGCACGCGCACGCCTTCTTCCAGCGAGCCGAACGGCGGCGTGGTCTGTCCCACGTTGAGTTCCAGCATCACCGATTGCAGCGCGTCAGGCAGTGAACGGACGGTAATCTGGTCATTGCCGACCACTTCCGCGCCAATCGTTGCAGCCTGGGCTTCCGCATCTCCGCAGCCGCGCATCTTCTGCACGGTCTGGTTGAACTGTTCGACCCGTGCCTTCGCCTGATCGGGCGAGGTGCCGGCCGGGAAGGCAATGGAAATCTGCTTCAGGCTGAGCAGCGCATCGCGCGGATCGGCCATGCCGACCTGGCGCTTGTCCACCAGGTAGAGGATTTCAAAGCCGCCGGGGATTTCCACCGGGCCGACCAGCTGGCCGGGGGCGAGATCGCGGGCGATGGCTTCCAGCTGCGGATTCTGCAGCTGTTCCAGCTTGATCCAGCCGAGATCGCCGCCGACCGCAGCGGTCGATGCTTCGGAATACTGCCGGGCATAGGCGAGGAAGCTGCCGCCAGCGCGCAGCTGTTCCACGATCTTGTCGGCATTGGCTTTAACCTGCGGGCGGGTGGCATCGGTGGCGGACAGGTAGATTTCCGCCAACCGGTATTCAGCCGTCCCGCGCGATGCCTGCATCCGGCTGTACAGTTCGTTCACTTCGCTGGCGGACACGTTGACGAACGGCGCGACATTGCGGCGCAGCACCCGTTCCCACGCCATTTCGCCTTCGATCTGCCGCTTCAGCGAAGCGACCGAGGATCCGACG
>JBARAF010000078.1:0-1903 GCA_049791695.1 Croceibacterium sp. | reverse complement strand
AACTGGCCAAGCTGCCTGTCGATCAAGCGCGCCACGAAATGACGCAGTCTGCCGATATCCTGCTGGCCCAGTTCGGCCAGCGTCCGGTGCACTTCTCTTATCCACTGGGCGGGCCGCTCTCGGCCGGGCAACGCGAATTCGACCTTGCGCGGGAGTTGGGCTTTCGGTCCGCGGTGACAACGCGTCCCGGCGGTCTCTATGCGCGCCATGCGCAAAACCCGCACGCCTTGCCCCGCATTTCCCTCAACGGATACTTTCAGTCGCGCCGCTATGTGGATGTTTTTGCTACCGGCGCGATCTTTTCCGCCATCGGCAAGCTGGTCGGCTGATCAGGCATCCGGCTTGGCCATCCAGCGGATGATCGCCATCGCCGGAAACAGCCATCCCATGCCCGCGACGATGAAATAGGGCATCAGGATCCAGATCGGCAGGCCGGGCGGAAAGGCCAGGTAAACCGAAGTGAAGATGCTGAGCCAGGCCACGATGGAGCCGAGGATCAGCAGAACGCCGATGAATTTGCGGTTACGCTGCGTCATGTGCGGCATCGCGCCTATTGCGAGAAAGTCTGCTCGGGCATACCACTCCCGGCCGAAGACCGACACCGGGAAACTGCCGTGACCAGCGCCCATAGTGCCGCACTGAGCCAAACCACCTATGCCGGCGACCGGCTGCGCCCGGTGCGCATCTGGCTCTATGCCATGGCGGCATTCGTGCTGCTGATGGTTGCCGTGGGCGGCATCACTCGGCTTACCGAATCCGGGCTTTCCATCACCAGCTGGCGGCCGATTTCCGGGACCATCCCGCCGTTGAGCGACGCTGACTGGCAGGCCGAGTTCGATGCCTACAAGCAGATCCCGCAATATGAGGTCAACAACAGCTGGATGACCATTGACGACTTCAAGGTCATCTTCTTCTGGGAATATCTGCATCGCCTGCTTGGGCGCCTGCTGGGTGTGCTGTTCGCAGTGCCCTTCGTAATCTTCCTGATACAAAAGCGGTTCACCGCGCAGCTGGCCTGGCCACTGTTCGGCCTGTTCATCCTCGGCGGCTTCCAGGGTGCGCTGGGCTGGTGGATGGTATCGTCCGGCCTCACCGAACTGACCTCGGTTTCGCAATACCGGCTCGCCGCGCATTTGACGGCCGCTTCGCTGCTGTTCATCGCGCTGGTCTATTTGCCCCGTTCGCTCGAACCGGGGCGGATGGAGGGACGCGTGACCGGCGGCAATATCGGGTGGGCGACAGGCCTGCTGGTTCTCATCATCTTCCAGATCGGGGCAGGGGCCTTCGTTGCCGGGCTCGATGCCGGGATGGGCTATAATACCTGGCCGCTGATGGATGGCGCGATCATTCCCGCCGGCATGGACGTGATGCAGCCGCTCTGGCGCAATCTCTTCGAGAACAATCTCACGGTGCAATTCATCCACCGCGCCATAGCCTATCTTATCGTGGCCTACCTGGCGGTGATGCTGTGGCGCCAGCATCGCGCCGGTGGCTTCTCCGGCATGCACGGCTGGCTGCCGCGGCTGGGCCTGCTGGTGCTGCTGCAGGTCGCCCTGGGCATCGCAACGCTGCTGACTGCCGTGCCGATCTCGCTGGCCGTTGGCCACCAGGCCCTAGCCTTCATGCTTGCTGGCGTCACCATGGCCTATATCGCAGATATGCGGCGGGCGGCTCGTTAGTCGGAACGGTTTGCGTGTAACAGTTCAACTCCAAGTAAAGGGGGTTTGACTAGCGTCCAGGCTCTGGGGTGGACGCATGACCTATCTGAGTTTGAGATGGCGCATCCAGATCGTGATGTGCGTGATAAGTTTGGGATTGCTCGCTACCGTTCTGCACGGCGCCGACAGCCTGCCTGTTCCGATGAACGAGACCACGATTGGCCTGCTGGTTTGCGGCGCTTTCC
>JBARAF010000077.1:0-1831 GCA_049791695.1 Croceibacterium sp. | reverse complement strand
CATCACAGCGGTGGTAAACCGGGATGCTGCGCGATGCTTCATTCACAAAACCATAATCAGGACGCGGGGTGCGCTGATCTTTGCGTTCGAACAAATCGGACGAGAGGAAGCGCTCCTCGCCCTGTTGGGTGGTGATCATTCCGTTAGTGGACATGTCTTATTTCTCCTTCAAGTGAGCGGATCTGTGGCTCAGCGCGGGTCGACCAGAACGGCGCCCTTGCTGAGCGGACCGACGTTGCGGCGGTAGAGCTGAAGCCAGCCTGTGTCGCAAAGCGGCGGGGCGGGCTTCCAGGCTTCGGCGCGGCTTGCCATTTCAGCTTCGTCCACATCGAGATCACACCGTTGGGTGTCCAGATCGATCACGATGGTGTCCCCGTCCTGCACTAGCGCGAGCGGACCGCATACGGCGCCTTCTGGCGACACTTCGGCTACCACCAAGCCCTTGCAGACCAGACCGGAGAGGTGGCCATCCGTCAGCAGCGCAACTTCGTCGCCCAAGCCCATCCCATCGATCGCGAAAACAACTTTGGACGATCCCCCGCCCATACCTGGGCCTCCGGTGACGCCGGCGCCGCGCATGACAATGACGTGCCCGGGGCGAACGGAGCCGTCCTGCAGCCCCACGAGAGCGGCGTCGGAGCTTGAAAAGCAGATGGCAGGGCCGCTGAAGCGGCGCGTCTTGCGCTCGACAATGCCTGTCTTGACAATGCCATATTCGGGTGCAAGACTGCCGCGCAACATCATGATGGCTGGGCGGGTGGAAACAGGATTGTCCAGCGGGCGGATCACATCGGCGTCCATCACCTCCACGCCGCTCAAGTTTTCCGCGAGCGTCTTTCCAGTGACGGTGAGCGCCGTGGTGTCGAGCAGTGGCTCAAGACTCTTCATGACAGCTCGTGCGCCGCCCGCATGTTCAAAGGCCTCAATCACGTATTGACCAACTGGGCGCACCGAGCTCAGCACAGGGATCTCGTGCGCAAAGCGTTCGAACATGCCGTAAACATCGGCGTCGCATCCGGATTCCGTCGCTACAGCCTGCAGGTGCTTGATGGAGTTGACCGAGCCACCGATGCTCAGAATGGTCTTGACGGCATTGGCAAAGGCCGCCGGTGTCAGAATGTCGCGCGGCTTGAGGTCTTCCCACACCATCTCCACAATGCGCTTGCTTGCGCGTCGCGCCGCATCGAACATGGCTTCGCTGTTGGCCGCCACTGGCGTGCTGCCGGGCAGCGCCATGCCCAGCGCCTCGCAGCAAATGTGCATTGAGTTGGCTGTGCCCATACCCGAACAGACACCTGGCCCACGGATGGCATTGCGGCTCATGCCGATCAGCTTATCCATCGGAAGACGGCCCATTTGCGCGTGCATGGCCCCCACGAACACGTCTTCAATGTCCACGTGTTCACCCTCAAACTTTCCGCTGGGCTGATAGCCGCAAGCAAGCATGATGGTGGGAACGTTCAGCCTGCCGGCCGCCATCATCTGGCCAGGCACGGTCTTGTCGCAGGAGGTGAGGCAAATCATGCCGTCGAGCTGGGCGCCTTCAACAGCTACTTCGATATCATTGGTCACCAAATCCCGCGTCGAAAGAATATAGCCTCCGCGCCCACCCGCGCCGATCACAAAATCGCTCGGCGCAGCGGTGCGAATCTCGAAAGGGACGGCACCCGCGGCACGGATGGCGTCTTTCACTACCGCGGCTATGCCGTCGAGATGGGAGAAACAAGCGGCCAGAGAAGACGAGCTATTGACGATTGCGATTTTTGGTTTTTCGCAATCTTCCTCGGGAATGCCCATGCCTTGCCATTGGGCATTGCGCACAGCCCAAAGA
>JBARAF010000076.1:0-2731 GCA_049791695.1 Croceibacterium sp. | reverse complement strand
CCCCGGCATGGAGCCGCCGCCGCTCGAGGACTACTTCGCGCTGATCTCGCGCCACTTCGAAGCGCTGCCGATTTCCTATTCGGCGGAACTGTGGGCGGAACCGGGCCGGGCGCTGTGCGCGGAATACAGCAGCATCGTGGTCAAGGTGGAAAAGCGCCGCGGCGACGAACTGTACATCAACGACGGCGCCTATGGCGCGCTGTTCGATGCCGCCCACGTGGCCTGGCGTTTTCCGGTGCTGGCACTGGAAGACGACCTGACCCAGCCGCTGGAGGAATTTTCCTTCTACGGCCCCACCTGCGACGATGCCGATTTCATGAAGGGCCCCTTCATGCTGCCGGCCGACATCCAGGCAGGCGATTACATCGAAGTGGGTATGCTGGGCGCCTATGGCGCGGCGATGAAGACCCGTTTCAACGGCTTCGGCGCGGCGGAAGCGGTGATTGTGGAGGACGAGCCGATGGCCAGCCTCTACACC
The DNA here is from genome assembly GCA_049791695.1 of Croceibacterium sp. Classification (GTDB taxonomy): domain Bacteria; phylum Pseudomonadota; class Alphaproteobacteria; order Sphingomonadales; family Sphingomonadaceae; genus Croceibacterium_C. The sequence goes on along the minus strand of JBARAF010000076.1, from coordinate 2,253 downwards.
GGCCAGCGTCAGGACAAGCGCGCCAGCGACAACGTGGTCAGCCTGCGCTGATCCCATTGTCCAGCAGTTGAACGCCAAGAGGGCCGCCCTGGTATCCAGCCAGGGCGGCCCTTCTGGTTTGGGCCGTCCGGCAATTTATGTTCATTGTGAAATAATACTACAAACAAACGAATTCCTGCTTTATGGCCGGGCTATCAAAAGGTTCCTGCTGGGGGTTGGTTATGGTTCGTGGTAGTGGCCGGATGGCCGTGGCGCTGGTGGTTTCGCTTGGCATGGTGGCACCTGCCATGGCCCAGCAACAGGACCTGACGCAGGTCCCGACGATTCCGCAGGATTACCAGCCGAAGAAGACCAGCTGGGGCGAACCCGATTTTCGCGGGGGCTGGCCGATTGACCACCTGAACGGCCTGCCGCTGCAACGCACGGCGGAACAGGGCAACCGCGTGTTCCTGAACGAAGCGGAACTGGCCGAACGGCAGACGCGCATTGCCCGGCTGGCCGGCCGCTATGAGGCGGAAGATTCCAGTGACAAGCTGGGGCAGGGGCACTGGGTCGAAATGGGTGATCCGACCAACCGCACCAGCTTGCTGGTAGTGCCTTCCAATGGCCGCGTCCCGGCGATGACGGAAGAAGGCAAGCGCCGTTCCGCGCTGATGCGGTCCAGCTGGCGGCAGGGGCAGACTTTTGATTCGCCTGCAGACTTCGACAACTGGGACCGCTGCATCACGCGCGGCCTGCCGGCTTCAATGATGCCGATGATGTACAACAACGGTTTGCGTATCTTCCAGTCGCCCGGCGTGGTGGTGATCCAGATGGAGATGATTCACGAGGCGCGGATCATCCCGACCGATGGCCGCCCCGGCATTCCGGAACAGATCGGCAACTGGTCAGGCGAAAGCCGCGGCCATTGGGAAGATGCCAACACGCTGGTGATCGAAACGACGAACTTCCGCCCCGGTGCTTCTGCCACCAACATCGTCACGTCTGGCAGCCCGCCGTGGAACGATTCGCCGATCAGCGACCAGGCACGGCTGGTGGAACGGCTGACCATGACCGGGCCGGACAGCATCGTGTATGAATCCCGCTGGACCGATCCGGTGATCTTCACCGAACCGTTTGGCGCGCAGCTGGATTGGAAGCGTAACGACGGGTACGAATTCTTCGAATACGCCTGTCACGAAGGTAATGTGCAGATGCGCAATTATATCAACGCCAGCCGCGCCCAGCGGGCAGGCAAGGTGGTGCCTGCAGAGGGCAGCTGAGGCCGCAGGATCAGCCCGCGCGCCCCATCGCTGCCACCTGCAGGAATTGCGGCTTGCTGGCTGTCCCGCTGCCGCCAACCAGCATCGGATACTGGCCGGGAGGCAGCGCCCCCAGCGGCATGCCTGCGGCCGCGAGGGCGTAAGGTGAAACGCGGTGGCGGGTGCACAGCCCGCCCGCACCGTCGCTGACGAGCGGACTTTCGAACTCCAGTGCCAGCGTGGCTTCCTCTGACCGGATAACCCGCGCCACCACCAGCTGCCCGCCGCCCAGGTCCAGCACCAGTCCGGTGTCTTCCGGAACGCCCAGCAACCCTTCAACTCGCGCGCCGCCCTTGGACAGGTCGCGCAGCATCGCATCATAACGGTGATCGTCGTGGATCACGCCCACCCGGCGGAACACGCTGCGCCGTTCAGCACGATACCGTTCCGGACCATCGGGTTCGATGCGGAATTCGCCGCTGGCCATCCGTTCCAGCACCTGTGCCTGTGGCATGGCCTTGGCAAAGATCCAGCCTTGGACGTACCGCGCGCCCTTGGAGCAAACGAGGTCCAGCTGATCGAAGGCTTCGACGCCTTCCACCGTGGTTTCCATGCCGATGGCATCGGACAGGCCGATGATGGCGGCGATGATCTTGGCGCTGTTCTGGTCCTTGCCGGTGCAGCTGTCGACGAAGCTCTTGTCCACCTTGACCTTGTCGAACGGGGCAGATCGAAGATAGCTGAGCGAGGAATAGCCGGTCCCGAAATCGTCCAGCGCCAGCCGCACGCCCAGCGCCTTCAAGGCAGCGAAAATGCCGTCAATCTCGTCACTGTCGCCCATGAAGACGCTTTCGGTCAGTTCCAGCTCTAGCCGGGACGGATCGATTGCCGTTTCTTCGAGGATTGCCGCGACCCGTTCGGCAAAGCCCTTGTGGGCAAACTGCACGGCGGACACGTTGACCGCCACCCGCACTGCCTTGGGCCAGCTGGCGGCATCTCGGCAGGCGCGGCG
>JBARAF010000075.1:0-4352 GCA_049791695.1 Croceibacterium sp. | reverse complement strand
GGCTGAAAGGGGGGAGGCCGCCACCGGCCGCCGGTGGCTCAGCCCAGCTGGCCGGAGGAAGGGTTCCGGCGCGGGCCAGCCATGCGGGTCAAGACATCACGCAAGGCGAGCTTGAGCTTCTTCAGCTGCGCGATTTCCTGTGGATCGGCGGAGCGGCGCGCTTGCAGGCGGCGCAATTTTTCATCCAGCTGCTGGTGGCGCTGCATCAGAATGAACACACGGTCGGGCATGAAAATGCTCCCTGTCGAACAAAAGGTTGGTTCGATCGGATGAGCCGACACCAGGCCAGGGCCGCGGGATTGGGGGGGAAGAGACCCGGGCACGGCATCGGCTACATCCGATGCGGTCCGACATCACGCAGCACACAGCCAGAAGGCCAATGCGCCGCGCCAGAGGGGCCCGGTCCGCTCAGCTAAGATGCGGGCACTGCGAGCGACTTGCAAGAGGCGCTTGCCAAAAAATTATAACCGCTATAATTATGATATCATATTTATCAGGGAGGATTCGCGATGAGCGAGCAAGCATCGGTGATGAACAAAAGCCGGGAGCGGGCGGCAACGGCCTACAGCGGTTACCCCCGGCTGGCGCTGCTGGTCCTGCTGGCCATCCTGCCGCTCTGGTCGGCGATTGCCGGCAGCCAGAACACCCAGCCGCCATCGGGCCTGTTGGCCGTGCTGTTGTTTGTTGCGCTGTTCCTGCTGCCGTTGTTGCTGTTCGTGCTGACCATTGCCGGATTCTACATGATCCAGCCGAACCAGGGCGCGGTGATCACGCTGTTCGGGGAATACCGCGGCACCGACCGCACGGAAGGGCTGCGCTGGATCTGGCCGTGGATGGCCCGCAAGAAGATTTCCGTCCGGGCGCACAACATCCATTCCGAACGGATCAAGATCAACGACAAGCGCGGCAATCCGATCGACGTGGCCTGCAACGTGGTGTGGCGCGTGGCCGATACCGCGCAGGCCGCGTTCGACGTGGATGATTACAAGACGTTCGTGAACATCCAGATCGAGGCCGGTCTGCGCACGGTCGGCGCGCGGCATCCCTACGACGATTTCGAAGAAGAAGAGACCACGCTGCGGGGCAGCCCTGACGTGGTCAACGCCGAACTGCGGGCCGAACTGAACGAACGCCTGAACATCGCCGGGCTGGAAGTGGACGAAGCGGGCCTGACCCACCTCGCCTATGCCTCCGAAATCGCCGGGGCGATGCTGCGCCGCCAACAGGCCGAAGCAGTGATCGCCGCCCGGGCCAAGCTGGTGATGGGCGCGGTCAGCATGGTGCAGATGGCGCTGGACAAGCTGTCGCAAGACAACATCGTACACCTGGATGACGAGCGCCGGGCAACCATGGTGTCCAACCTGATGGTGGTGCTGTGCGGCGAACGTGACGTGCAGCCGGTGGTGAACGCAGGCACGCTGTACCAGTAAGGCCATGGCAGCGGAGAAGAAGGCCTTTGCCCTGCGGCTCGACCCGGCGCTCCATGCCGCGGTGGAACGCATGGCGGCGCAGGATCTGCGATCGGTCAACGCCCAGGTGGAAATGCTGCTGCGCGAGGCATTGGCCCGGCGCGGGGTTAAGCTGCCCGCCGCCGTGCCGGTGCGGCGCGGGCGGCCGCCGAAAGGAGAATGACGATGCTGGACAAGTTCCTTGGCACCGAGCCTTGGTTTGAACAGAAGCGGTACGGCTATGGCGCGGGGATCCCATGCGCATGGCAGGGCTGGGCGCTGCTTGGTTCCTACCTGCTGGTGGTGCTGGGGGCCGGATTGGCCCTGAACGATGAGCCGGGGAAGCCGCTGGTGGTGATCCTGCCCGCCACCTTGCTGCTCATCCTGCTGTCCCGTCGCCACACGCGGGGCGGCTGGACCTGGCGGTGGGGGGCCTGACTGCCGCCACGGGCTTAGCGTGGCCTTAACCCTGGCGGGCATAGACTCGCGCGCATGACACACCTTGCTCGCCTTTCGCCCAAACGGCTGTTGCTGGCCGCCACTTCTGCCCTTGGCGCGATTGCCGTTGCGGCGATTCCCACGGCGGCGTTGTTTGCCCAGGGGCGGGGCACCAGTGCGCCGTTCACCGTGGTCGAAACCGGCCAGGGCTTTGCGCGGTTGCAGCAGGCGGTCGATGCGATTGGCGACCGGCAGGGCAGCATTGCCGTATCCCCCGGAACCCACCGCGATTGCGCGGTGCAGACGCAGGGGTTCATCTCCTACCTCGCCAGTGAACCGGGCACGGCGGTGTTCGATGGCACCACGTGTGAAGGCAAGGCGGCGCTGGTGCTGCGCGGGCGCGGGGCGGATATTTCCGGGCTGGTGTTCCAGAACATGAATGTGCCTGATTTCAACGGCGCCGGGGTGCGGCTGGAAAAGGGCGATCTGACCGTGGCGCAAAGCTGGTTCCGTGACAGCCAGCAGGGCATCCTGTCCGCTGCCGATGCGCAAGGGACCATCGTGATCGACCGGTCGACCTTTTCGCGCCTTGGCACTTGCGAAGGCGCAGGCGGCTGTGCCCATTCGATCTACATCGGCGATTATGGCCACCTGCGCGTGACCCGCAGCCGGTTCGAAGAAGGGCGCGGCGGCCATTATGTGAAGGCCCGCGCCGGGCAGGTGGAAATCGCCAGCTGCAGCTTCGACGATGCGCGGGGCAAGGCCACCAATTACATGATCGACCTGCCCGGCGGCGCAGTCGGCCAGATCAGCAACAACTGGTTCGTGCAGGGGCTGAACAAGGAAAACTACAGCGCCTTCATCGCCGTGGCCGCTGAAGGGCACGACCATACCAGCAATGGCCTGGTCATCACCGGCAACGATGCCCGGCTGGCCCCCGGCGTGTCGCGCAACACGGTGTTCGTGGCCGACTGGTCAGGCGATCAGCTGGCCTTGGGCGAAAATGCTCTGGGCCCGGGGCTGAAGCGGTTCGAGAAACGCTAGGTCAGCGATCCTTTACCTCCGCCAGGCCGAACGCCGGGGCGAAGGAGATGCTCGCAGCCGGAACATCGTCGGTGAAATGCCGGGCCTGGAAATATTCCGCCAATGGCCCGGTGATGTGCAGCGGCGTGTCACGGGTGAAGCCCAGGCGCACGTAAAACGCGGGATCGCCCAGCAGCACGATGCCCTTTGCCCCGCGATCCCGTAAAATCCGTTCCGCCTCCACCATCATGGCGCGGGCAATGCCCTGCCTGTGCAGCGCCGGTTGCACCGAGATCGGGCCGAGCACTTCCCAGCCATGGTCACCATTGGAAAGGATCGCGGCGGAAAAGGCCGCGTGGCCGACGACTGCCTCGTCAGCATCCAGTGCCACCAGCGACAGCGTCAGGTCGCCATCGGTGCGCAAGGCATCGACAATCGCCGGTTCGGTGCCTGCACTGTGCGGGTGGCCAGTGAAGGCCGCATCGGTAACGGCGTAGATCGCCGCTTCGTCGCCCGGTTGCTCTTCGCGGATATTCCAGATGGTCATAGCAAGTGCCCTGCCTTGTCGCGCTTGGTGGCGAGGTAGCGGTGGTTGTGCGGGTTGGTGGGCAGGCTGTGCGGCACCCGTTCCGCCACGGTCACGCTGGCTGCTTCCAGCGCGGCGACTTTCTGCGGATTATTGGTCATCAGCCGGATTGCCCGCACGCCCAGCAGCGCCAGCATCCGCGCCGCGACCGGGAAATCGCGCGCTTCTTCGGGCAGGCCCAGCCGGCGGTTGGCCTCCAGCGTGTCAAAGCCCTGGTCCTGCAACCGGTACGCCTTCAGCTTGTTGACCAGGCCGATCCCGCGCCCTTCCTGGCGCAGGTACAACAGCACGCCCCAGCCGCCATTGGCCGCTTCATTCGCCATTGCCCGCAAGGCGGCATCCAGTTGCGGGCCGCAGTCGCATTTCAGGCTGCCGAGGATGTCACCGGTCAGGCATTCGGAATGCAGCCGCACCAGCGGGGGGCGGTCGCTGTTCTGTTGCCCGATCACCAGCGCCACGTGTTCGCGCAGGTCATCGGCGCTGCGGAAGGCGACAATCTCCGCATCCTCGCAAGCCGCCACCGGCAGGCGCGCGCGGGTCGCCACGGTCAATGCTCCCGCATCGGTGAACTGGGTCAGATCCGCCACGTCCACCAAGACCGGTTCCCCGGCAGGCTGCGGATCGACCAGGAATGCAGGCAGGATCCCCGCCAGCCGCGCCAGTTCCAGCGCCGCTGCCGCCTGTTCGTGCCAGTCAAAGGCCTCTGCCACGAATGGCCCCTTCAACGGTGCGGCGAGATCGAGCGAGGGGTCTGCCACCGGGCGCGCGGCGGCCAGGGTGAACGGTTCGGCAGCGCGCAGCAGCACCGGGGCGACGCAGTCCGCCGCCTCGCGCTGGTTGGCCAGCCGCAGCGACAC
>JBARAF010000074.1:0-1891 GCA_049791695.1 Croceibacterium sp. | reverse complement strand
CCTATGCCTTGCACCGCCGCTTCCGCGCCTTTGAGCCCGGCAGGGCGGTGCTGACCGTGGCGGAAATTGCCATGCTGGCGGTGATCGTGGCCACGCTGGTGTGGGTGCCGGTCAGCCGCGTGTCAGTGCTGGCGGTGGATGTGGTGTTCTTCCCCGCGGTGCTGATTTTTGCCCGCGATGGCGGGCTGGTCAGCCGCGTGCTGCAGGCCCGCCCGCTGGAGGTGCTCGGCCGCCTGTCGTTCGCGATTTACATGACCCACCTGTTCCTGGTGATCGGGTTCAACCGCGCGCTGCCGTTCGTGTTGCGCGCTATGGACCGGCCGGACCTGGTGGTGACGCAAGGGCGGACCACCTTCGGCCTGTCCAGCGTGGAACTGGGCCAGCCTGCGGAAACCGCCCTGACCGTGGTGATCCTGGTGCTGGTGCTGGGGCTTGGCTGGCTTGGCTGGCGCTATGTCGAAGAACCCGCCCGCCAGCGCAGCCGGGCGCTGATCGGGCCGGTTAGCCCCCTTCCGCAAAACTGACGCTTTTCACGCGCCGCTTCCGCCACTATCGGCAGTGGCATGACTGACACCACCTATCGCATCCAGGGCGCCACCGGAGAGTGGGAGGTCGTTATCGGCCTCGAAGTCCACGCCCAGATCACCACCAATGCCAAGCTGTTCAGCGGCGCGGCCACTGCCTTTGGTGCAGAACCCAATTCGCAGGTCAGCCTGGTTGATGCGGCGATGCCCGGAATGCTGCCGGTGCCCAACCGCGAATGCATCCGCCAGGCCGTGCGTACCGGTATGGCGATCGAAGCGCAGATCAATGCGTGGAGCCGGTTTGACCGCAAGAACTACTTCTATGCGGACTTGCCGCAGGGCTATCAGATCAGCCAGCTGTACCACCCGATCGTGGGCGAAGGCAGCCTGCTGATCGACGCCGATGAAAAGGCCGGGATCCCCGCCGACAAGGTGATCGGCATCGAACGCATCCATGTGGAACAGGATGCGGGCAAGTTGATGCATGACCAGCACCCGACGATGTCCTATGTCGATCTCAACCGGTCGGGCGTGGCCCTGATGGAAATCGTCAGCCGCCCGGATATGCGCTCGCCGGCAGAAGCCGGGGCCTATCTCGCCAAGTTGCGCCAGATCGTCCGCTATGTCGGTTCGTGCGATGGCAACATGGACCAGGGCTCGATGCGCGCCGACGTCAACGTGTCGGTTCGCCGCCCGGGCGAGGAATTCGGCACCCGCACCGAAACCAAGAACGTCAACTCGGTCCGCTTCGTGATGGCGGTGGTGGAAAGCGAGGCTCGCCGCCAGGTCGACCTGATCGAGGACGGCGGCACGGTGGTGCAGGAAACCCGGCTGTATGATCCGGACAAGAACACCACCCGGTCAATGCGCAGCAAGGAAGACGCGCACGATTACCGGTACTTCCCCGATCCCGACCTGCTGCCGCTGGAACTGGACCAGGCGTTCCTCGACGAATGCCGCGCCAGCCTGCCGGAACTGCCGGATGCCAAGCGCAACCGCTATGTCGAGGTGCTGGGCCTGAGCGATTACAACGCCGCCGCGCTGACGGCCGATGTCGATACTGCCCGCTGGTTCGAAGCCTTGCTGGCCGAAACTGCCGCCGCGCAGGGCAAGCCGGAAGCGGACGTGGCCAAGCAGGCGGCCAACTGGCTGCTGTCGGAACTGGCCGGGGCGCTGAACAAGGCCGGGGTCGATCTCGCCTCCAGCCCCGTCACCCACCAGTCCGGCGCAGAACTGCTGGCATTGATGGGCGCAGGCACGATCAGCGGCACCTTTGCCAAGCAGGTGCTGGAAAAGATGCTGGAAACCGGCGACGCGCCGGGCGTGATCGTCGAACGTGAAGGGCTGAAGCAGGAAAGCGACAGCGG
>JBARAF010000073.1:0-2696 GCA_049791695.1 Croceibacterium sp. | reverse complement strand
GCGGATACCTGCGACAAGTGCGGTGGCCACGAATTCAAGCGCCGCAAGGACGACAACGAAGAAACCGTCCGGACCCGCATGGCCGAATACCGCGCCAAGACCGCACCGATCCTGCCGATCTATGACGCGCGCGGCATTGTCACCCGCGTCGATGGCATGGCGCCGATGGGGCAGGTTTCTGCCGCCATCGAAGGTGTCCTGGCCGGGCGTTGATCGCTGCCGGACCAGCCCGACGGGGTGGTCGCGTTCCTTTGACCTGTGGCAGCTTTTGGGGTATTGCCCTGACAGCGCATGATGCGGGCTCGGTCCCGCCCGGGCAGTGGATCAAGTCACTGGCCTGCTTCGGCTATTTGTCGGCTATATGCGGTTGACGCAGGCGGCGAATCGCCGTAAGCGCGCGGTTCATTCGTCAATCGGGTTTGAAACCGGCAGGCCGCAACCAACCAATGCGCGCCGTCCGGTTCTTTGCCGTTCCGGCCATCCCGTGCAGCGATTGAACAGCGATGAGATGGGGGCCCGCCTGGCAACGGTCGGCCAACCCCTGTGGAGCATGGAGAATTAAGTGGCTCGTATTGCCGGGGTAAATATCCCCACCAACAAGCGCGTTATCATCGCGCTCACCTACATTCACGGTATCGGTTCGACGTCGGCGAAGAAGATTGCTGACAAGTTGGGCATTGATCACGCACGTCGCGTTCAGGACTTGTCCGACGCCGAAGTGCTGCAGATCCGTGAAGCCATCGACGCTGAATTCACCGTGGAAGGCGACCTGCGTCGCAACACCGCGATGAACATCAAGCGCCTGATGGACCTGGCCTGCTATCGCGGCCTGCGTCACCGTAAGGGCCTCCCGGTCCGCGGCCAGCGCACCCACCCCAACGCCCGTACCCGCAAGGGCAAGGCGAAGCCGATCGCAGGCAAGAAGAAGTAAGCCGCGCCGCAAGGCTGCAGGCAACTTCTTTCAGGACTTTAGGACAGGATACGAACCATGGCTCGTGAACCCCAGCGCATCCGCAGGCGGGAACGCAAGAACATCAGCAGCGGCGTCGCGCACGTCAATGCTAGCTTTAACAATACCATGATCACCATCACCGACGCTCAGGGCAATGCCATCAGCTGGTCGAGTGCGGGGACCATGGGCTTCAAGGGCAGCCGCAAGTCTACCCCGTACGCCGCTCAGGTGGCTGCGGATGACGCCGGCAAGAAGGCCGCCGAACACGGCGTGCGTACCCTGGAAGTGGAAATCAAGGGCCCGGGTTCGGGTCGCGAAAGCGCCCTGCGCGCACTGCAGGCGGTGGGTTTCACCATCACCTCGATCCGCGACGTGACCCCGATCCCGCACAACGGCGTTCGGCCTTCCAAGCGCCGTCGCGTCTGATCGAACCTGCCGCACCGCCCGGGCGACAGGCCAGTCGACCGGGTAGTGCAAAAGCACCTTCGCATCGGCCGCGGCGCGCACTGCGCACCGCGGCCTTTGCCGCCAGAATTGAACCTCTTAGGGGAAGTCCATGTCCGTCAATATGAAGAACTGGCAGGAACTGAAGAAACCCAACAGCCTCGAAGTCAAAAGCGGTGGCGATGCGCGCCGCAAGGCGACTTTCGTTGCCGAACCGCTCGAGCGCGGATTTGGCCTGACGCTCGGCAACGCGCTGCGTCGCGTGCTCCTGTCCAGCCTTCAGGGCGCGGCCATTACCTCGATCAAGATCGAGAACGTGCTGCACGAGTTCTCGTCGCTCGCCGGTGTGCGTGAAGACGTCACCGACATCGTCCTGAACGTGAAACAGATCGCGCTGAAGATGGAAGGCGAAGGCCCGAAGCGGCTGCAGCTGTCCGTCACCGGTCCGGCTGAAGTCACTGCCGGTGACATTGCCGTGTCGGGCGATATCTCGGTCCTCAACAAGGACTTGGTAATCTGCCACCTCGACGAAGGTGCGACGCTGAACATGGAACTGACGGCTGACAGCGGCAAGGGCTACGTCCCCGCCGTTTCCAACCGTCCGATCGATGCTCCGATTGGCCTGATTCCGGTCGATTCGCTGTACTCGCCGGTTCGCCAGGTCAGCTACAAGGTCGAAAATGCCCGCGTTGGGCAGGAACTCGATTACGACAAACTGAGCCTGTCGGTTGAAACCGATGGTACCGTGACCCCGGAAGATGCCGTGGCCTATGCCGCGCGCATCCTGCAGGACCAGCTGACCCTGTTCGTTCACTTCGACGATGGCATTCCGCAGCCGTCCAGCCCGATGATCGGGATGGCCGCAGCGGCACCGGAAGAAAGCGACGCCAACCAGCTCAACCGTTACCTCCTCAAGAAGGTGGACGAGCTGGAACTGTCGGTGCGTTCGGCCAACTGCCTGAAGAACGACAACATCATCTACATCGGCGACCTGGTCCAGAAGACCGAAGCCGAGATGCTGCGCACGCCGAACTTCGGCCGCAAGTCGCTCAACGAGATCAAGGAAGTGCTCGCCCAGATGGGTCTCCATCTCGGCATGGAAGTCACCGGCTGGCCGCCGGAGAACATCGAAGAGCTGGCCAAGCGCTTCGAGGAGCATTACTGAGCTTCGTCTCCCGCACCGGGAGACCGAGACTGGTGACGAGAGGCTCGGTGCTCCTCGTCCCCGCCACCCCGATCCCGAAGGGACGGGGAGATAAAGACCAGCCGTACCTTGGCCCGGCGGCTGGAGACCCATCCA
>JBARAF010000072.1:0-2466 GCA_049791695.1 Croceibacterium sp. | reverse complement strand
TCCGCTTCGGCGGCGAAGGCGGCGCGGGCGCGGGCCAGCCAGGCCTTGCCATAAGGCGGGGCCGGGTGGGCCAGCACGTTGCCGAGGCCTTGCGCCCGCAAGTCGGCCACCATGGAGTCGAGTGAGCGCCAGGCGACGCTGATCGCATGGCTGTCCGCCACCGGATCGGCAAACCCGGCGCGCTGGACCAGTTGTGCCCCGGCGCGGACGTCCACCAATGGGTGCATCCGGCCTGCCGGGCGTTCGCCATCGGCACTCTGCATGATCCCCCGCAGCATGGGCAGGCTGCCCGCGCCGGCAAAGCTGGCCAGCAGTCGGCCACCGGGAGCCAGCGCGCGGCGCAAATGGATCAGCGCACCGGGCAGGTCGTTGACAGTGTCGAGTTCGCCCAGGCTGGCGATGAGGTCAAACGGGCCAATTGGGCAGGGTGCTTCCTCGTCCAGTTCAACGCCGCCAATTGTGTTGGCGAGGGTGACGGCGCAGCCCTGCGCCCGCAAGGCGGCGGCCAGATCGCCTGCGCCAAGGCCCATGACCAGCGCGGTCGCGGGCTGGTGGCGCAGGAAGCCGAGCCGTTCCAGCACGTCCTCCACCATGTCTTCCGTCACGAAACGGGCCGCATCAGGGCGCAGCTGTAATGTGCGGGCACGGCGGCGCGCGGCGGCACGACGGTTGCGGGCGAAGATCTGGGGTGGGGCGCTGGCCATGGTGCCGCCCTGCCGCGCCGCGCTTGCCAGCACAAGGGGGGCGGGCCATGTTCGGCGCGATGCGGCTGGCACAGGCACTTTCCCCGCTGGTGGACCTGATCTACCCCCCGCGCTGCCCGTCCTGCGGGGTCGGCATCGCGGCGCAGGATGGGCTGTGCGGGGCCTGCTGGGGCTTGCTGGTGCTGCCGGGCGAACCGTGCTGCGCCTTGTGCCAGCGGCCATTTGGCGAAGATGAAGCGCCGGGCAGCATTTGCGCGCCGTGCCTCGCCAGTCCGCCCCGGCATGACGGGATCGCCGCCGCCACGCTCTATGCCACCGAATCGCGCAAGCTGATCCTCGCCTTCAAGCACGGTCGCCGGATTGCCATGGCCCCGATGCTTGCACGGCAGATCGCGGCGCGCCTGCCAGTGCTGGAAGGGGACTGGCTGATGGTGCCGGTGCCGCTGCACCCATTGCGGCTGTGGCACCGGGGATACAACCAGTCCGCCCTGCTGGCGCGGGAAGTAGCCCGGCTGCGCGGGCAGGAACTGCTGGTCGATGGCCTGATCCGCCGCAAGCGGACGCCGCCATTGGGCGGGTTGGGGCGGCTGGCGCGGGCGCGGGCGCTGTCGGGCGCAATCGCGGTGAACCCGCACCACGCGGAACGGCTGAAGGGCGCGCGAATCGTGCTGGTGGACGATGTGCTGACCAGCGGCGCCACCACCGATGCCTGCGTGTCCGCGCTGAAGCGGGCCGGGGCGGAAAAGGTGCTGATCGCCTGTTTTGCGCGGGTGCTGGACGAGGCTTTGTAGGGGGGAAAGCAAAACGCCCGGAGCGTTAACCCCGGGCGTTCGCGTGACGAAATTGCTGGGCCTCGCATCGTCCCCCCAAGGACGCGTCAGCCCAATCCCTCATGTCTTGGCCCGCCTTCACGGCTGGTGCCGAAACCCCCCATCCCTTGGCATTTACGCTGCGGTCTGCGGTGCGGCCCGTCACGGCCACGAGGCGGTTGTTTCATTGAAGCGCCCCGCGACATAGCCTGTTCAAGAGGTGCGCCACTTTTTGCACCCGGGCTGTGGCGGACGTGCAACAAAAAGTGCGCGATTCCGCCCTTTCGGGGCATCAATGCAAAGGCTAGGGGATCTGTATGGCCAACGACACAACCGCGCGCGAGCAAGGCGCTGCCTTCATGCCCAAATTCGACGCCGCCGGGCTGCTGTCCGCCGTGGTGCAGGATTCGGCCACCGGCGAAATCCTGATGCTCGCCTTCATGGACGCCGAAGCGCTGGAAAAGACGCAGGAAACCGGCCTCGCCCACTTCCATTCTCGCAGCCGGGGCCGGTTGTGGATGAAGGGCGAAAGCAGCGGCCACGTGCTGAAAGTTGACGCGATGCTGGTCGATTGCGACCAGGATGCGCTGGTTCTCAAATGCACCCCCGCCGGTCCCGCCTGCCACACGGGGGAGCGCAGCTGCTTCTACCGCCGCGTGGATGGGCAAAGTCTGACTCGCATCGGGGGCTGAGCCGCGCTAACCGGCGCGCATCATGCCCAGCTATACCGCACCCACCAAAGACACGCTGTTCGTCCTCAATGCCATCGTTGGCGGCGACACGCTGGATCCCGACCTGACGCAGACCATCGTCGATGAAGCAGGCCGCTTCTGCGCCGAGGTGATCGCGCCGCTGAACCAGCCGGGTGATCAGGTGGGCTGCACCCGCCATGCCGATGGCAGTGTCACCACCCCGCCGGGTTACCGCGAAGCCTATGCGCAGTATTGCGAAAT
>JBARAF010000071.1:0-5550 GCA_049791695.1 Croceibacterium sp. | reverse complement strand
GTATAGCTGCGCTCCACCTTGATCACCTGTTCCGGGGTGCCTTCGGCCACGATTTCACCACCGCGCACGCCGCCTTCTGGGCCGAGGTCAACGATCCAGTCCGCCACCTTGATCACGTCCAGGTTGTGTTCGATCACCACCACGCTGTTGCCCTGTTCCACCAGCCGCTGCAGCACTTCCAGCAGCTTGCGCACGTCTTCGAAATGCAGGCCGGTGGTCGGTTCGTCGAGGATGTACAGCGTTTGCCCGGTTGAGCGGCGGCTGAGTTCCTTGGCCAGTTTCACCCGCTGCGCTTCGCCGCCCGAAAGCGTGGTCGCCTGCTGACCAACCTTGACGTAGCCGAGGCCGACTTCGTTCAGCATGTGCATCTTGTCGCGGATCGGCGGGACGGCCTTGAAGAATTCCTCCGCATCCTCGATCGTCATGTCGAGCACATCGGCGATGCTGTGCCCCTTGAACTTCACTTCCAGCGTTTCGCGGTTGTAGCGTTTGCCGTGGCAATCCTCGCAGGTCACGTAAACGTCTGGCAGGAAGTGCATCTCGATCTTGATCAGGCCATCGCCCTGGCACTTTTCACAGCGGCCGCCCTTGACGTTGAAGCTGAACCGCCCGGCCTTGTACCCACGCGCCTGGGCTTCAGGCAGGCCGGCAAACCAGTCGCGAATCTGGGTGAAGGCCCCGGTGTAGGTCGCCGGGTTGCTGCGCGGGGTGCGGCCAATCGGTGACTGGTCGATCTCGATCACCTTGTCGCAATGTTCGAGGCCGGTGATCTTGTCATGCGCCCCGGCGATTACCCGCGCACCGTTGAGCGCCCGCGCGGCGCCCGCCTGCAGCGTGTCGATCGTCAGGCTGCTCTTGCCGCTGCCCGATACCCCGGTGATGCAGCAGAAAGTGCCGAGCGGGATAGTGGCGGTGACGTTTTTCAGGTTGTTGGCCCGCGCGCCGTGGACGGTCAGCTTCTTGCCGTTGCCCTTGCGCCGTTTGGCCGGGACGGCGATTTCGCGGCTGCCGTTGAGATAGGCGGCGGTCAGGCTGTCCTTGGCTTTCAGGATCTGCTTCAGCGTCCCCTGTGCCACAATCTCCCCGCCGTGCACGCCCGCGCCCGGCCCGAGATCCACGATATGGTCCGCCGCGCGGATCGCATCCTCGTCATGCTCGACCACGATCACCGTGTTGCCCAGGTCGCGCAGCCGCTTCAGCGTGGCGAGCAGCATGTCGTTGTCGCGCTGGTGCAGGCCGATGCTCGGTTCGTCGAGCACATAAAGCACGCCCGACAAGCCGGACCCGATCTGGCTGGCCAGGCGGATGCGCTGGCTTTCCCCGCCGCTCAGCGTGCCGCTGGTCCGGTCGAGGTTGAGGTAATCGAGCCCGACATTGTCGAGGAAGCCCAGTCGCTCGTTGATTTCCTTCAGGATCGCGCGGGCAATCTGCTGCTGGGTTGGGGTCAATTGGTCCGACAGCGAGGAAAACCACGCCTTGGCATCCGACACGCTCATCTGCGTCGGGGTGGCAATGTCGGTGGCCACGATCTTCACCGCCAGCGCCTTGTCGTTCAGTCGCTTGCCGTGGCACACCTCACAAGGCTGCGCGGTCTGGAACTTGCTCAGTTCCTCGCGCATCCAGGCGCTGTCCGTCTGCAACAGGCGGCGATTGAGGTTGCCGATCACCCCTTCGAACGCCTTGGTGACGGTATAGCTCTTGCGCCCGTCCTTGAAGGTCAGCGGCACGGGTTTGCCGCCGGTGCCATAGAGGATCACCAGTTTCACCTCGCCCGGCAAGTCCTGCCACGGGGTGTCGAGATCGAAGCCGAATTCGGCCGCCAGGCTGGCCAGCACCTGCATGTAATAAGGGCTTGGCGGATTGCTCTTGGCCCAGGGCACAATCGCGCCCTTCTTCAGGCTGAGCGCCTCGTTCGGCACCACCAGCTGGGTATCGAACAGCAGTTTTTCCCCCAACCCGTCGCAGGCCGAACAGGCCCCTTGCGGCGCGTTGAAGCTGAACAGGCGCGGTTCGACTTCCTCGATGGTGAAACCGCTGACCGGACAGGCGAACTTTTCGCTGAAAACGATGCGGTTGGCGGGCAGCCCGGCACCCTTCAGCGCGCCGCCGCTTTCTTCCGCCTCGCGCCCCGGGACCGTGGCGTCCACCAGATCGACATAGGCCAGCCCCTCGGCCAGTTTGAGCGCGGTTTCGAAACTGTCGGCCAGCCGCGTTTCGATGCCTTCACGCACCGCCAGCCGGTCCACCACCACTTCGATGTCATGCTTGTACTTCTTGTCGAGCGCCGGAGCCTCGCCAATCTCGTAAATCTCGCCGTCGATCCGCACGCGGGTGAAGCCGGCTTTCTGCCATTCGAGCAGTTCCTTGCGGTATTCCCCTTTGCGCCCGCGCACGGCGGGGGCGAGCAGGTACAGCCGCGTCCCTTCCGGCAGGGCCATCACCCGATCGACCATGTTGGTCACCGTCTGCGCTTCAATCGGCAAGCCGGTGGCAGGCGAATATGGCACCCCCACCCGAGCCCACAGCAGGCGCATGTAGTCATAGATTTCCGTCACCGTCGCCACGGTGGAGCGCGGATTTCGGCTGGTGGTTTTCTGTTCAATGGAAATGGCGGGCGAGAGGCCGTCTATGTGTTCCACATCCGGCTTCTGCATCATTTCCAGGAACTGCCGCGCATAGGCGCTGAGGCTTTCGACATATCGCCGCTGCCCTTCGGCATAGATCGTATCGAACGCGAGGCTCGATTTGCCGGAGCCGGACAGGCCAGTGATCACGATCAGCGCATCGCGCGGCAGATCGATATCGATACCCTTGAGGTTATGCTCGCGCGCGCCGCGCACGGAAATGGTCGTAAGGCTCATGGGGTAGCGATGTTCCGCAAATGTTCGATGGCGTCAAGAGGCGCGCCGGGGCAATGCCCGGCGTGTTGGAATGTGGGAAGGCGGTGGCCAATTGCAACGTGGACAGTCGAGACCGACTGTTGACCGAAGGACCCCGTTGCCCATTCCTTGTTCACCTGCGGGCAAAGCAACGGTAGCTATGGGCCAAGTCCGGCAATCAGGGAGTGTGCGGGATGAAATTGCGGCTGTTGCCTGCCACTTTGGTACTGGGATTGCTGGCCATGCCGGCCGTGGCCCTGGCGGATGATCCCAACGATCCTGCCTTCCGCAACCGCGCTGCGCGGGCAAAGGATGCCGCGATCACTCGCAGTCTCAACAGCCAGGCGCTCGCCCGCGTGCGCCAGCGCGATGCCGCTTATGACGAAGCGCCGCGGGCCAATGCCGCCGCGCAGGCGGATTACGACCGGCGCATGGCCGAGTGGCGCCGCGCGGTGCGGCTGTGCGAAAGCGGACATCACGAATACTGCGCCCGCTGACAGGTCTTGCGGGCGGGGAACGGCGGGCTAGACCGGCCTGATGCACCGCCTGTTCATTGCCATCCGCCCGCCGGAACCGGTCTGCGACCTGTTGCTGGACACCATGGAAGGTGTTGAAGGCGCGCGCTGGCAGGATGCCGACAACCTGCATGTGACCTTGCGCTTCCTGGGGGAAGTGGAAACGCCGGCCGCCGAGGACCTTGCACTGGCACTAGGCCGCATCCGGGCCACGCCCTTCCCGCTGGAATTGCACGGGGTCGGCCATTTTGAAAAATCGCGACAGTCGGGATCACATCCCCATGCGGTGTGGGCGCAAGTGCTCGATTCCGCGCCGCTGGAAGCCTTACGACGGAAAGTGGATCAGGCCTGCGCGACAGTGGGGCTGGGTCATGACGAGCGGCGTTATGTCCCCCATGTCACCTTGGCGCGGCTGAACAGCGGTTCCGGCTTGGTCGGTGGCTGGCTGGCAGCCCATGCCCTGTTGCGCGCCGGGCCGTGGCAGGTGGAAGACTTCGGTTTGTTTGAAAGCCAGCTAACCGCCCACGGCAGTCATTACACCGAAGTGGTCCGTTACCCCTTGCTCGGCTGATCGGGCATCTGACACCTGACCCGCAGCCCGGCATCGAACGTGCGCGCGTGGGCCGCAACCAGTTCCGCCCGGTCCCGCCCGTTGATCACCTGCCGCGCCCCCGCCCAATCCTCCAGCCGGCCATGCAGGAACTGGCCCAGCTTGCGCCCGGTGAAAGTGCCCAGGATTGCCCCTTCCACCAATATCGGCACCGCATGGACCGGATCCTGCGCCAGATCGGGCTGGCCCAGCAGGTCCACACCCAGGCGGCGGCCCCAATCGGCATAATTTCGGCGTCCGGTCAGTTGCACGAAACCGCGCCCGCAAAAGCGCGCCCCGTCCCCCGCTTCAATGTTGCCCAGCGCCTGCGCCAGGGCGGGATTGCGACCCTCGGGCCCATAGCGGCGGTTGAAATATGCGATGGAGCCAAATTCGCGCAGCGGCTGCATGGTCCCCGCGGTTTCGTGGAAGGCCGTGGCCAACAGGTAAGCCAGCCAACGCTTGTCAGTCCGGCGGTGGTGGCTTTCCCAGTAATCGAGGATCGCTTCCGTCCCGCCCACCTGACGCCCGGTCAGCCTGCCACCGAACGGCGCATCGCGCAGACAATCGAACAGCTGCCGGCGATCAACAGCGCCCATGATCCCTCTCCCAATCGGTAACAATGTCCAACCTGCTAGGCAGGCTTGGGGAGTGTAGGAAAGCGGTTTGTTCCTTATCCGTTCTTATTCCAGAACCAGAGCCCGCCCGCCATGTTCGCCCAGCCAGCGCCCGGTGACCCCCCAGGCCTGGGTGATCCTCGCCGGGGCCAGCGCTTGGTCCGGCGGGCCATCAGCCACCAGTTCACCCCGGTCCAGCACCAGCACGCGATCGGCATGGTTCATCGCCATGGCCAGATCGTGCAGTACCAGCACCACGCCAGCGCCCGCATCTGCGGCGTGGCGCAAATGGCGCAGCAGGGCGAGCTGATGGGCGAGGTCCAGCGCCGCCAGCGGCTCATCCGCCAGGATCCATTGCGGCGTTCCCGCCAGCACTCGCGCCAGGAAGGCCCGCGCCCGTTCCCCGCCGGACAGGGTGGAGACACGTCGCCCGGCCAGCGCGGTCAGTCCGACCGCTGCCAACGCTGCGGCAACCTCGCCCTCCCCCGCATCGCCGTGCGGCAGCCGGCCGAGCGCAGCCAGCACGCGCACCGGCACGTCCCATGCCACTTCGCCCTGTTGGGGTAGATAGCCGATCTTGCGGGCCCGTTGCCGCGGATGAAGCTCGCCAAGCGCTTGCCCGTCCAGCAGCACCTGCCCGCCGTCCGGTTCCAGCAGCCCGGCCAGCGCCGCCAGCAAGGTGGACTTGCCCGCCCCATTGGGACCGCAGATCGCGGTGATCGTGCCAGGGGTCAGCGTGGCACTGATCCCCAGCAGGCGGCGGGGCACGGTCAGGCGCTCTGCTGTCAGCAGCCTGGTCATGCCAGCCCCCGCCGCATCCGCAGCAGAAGCCACAGGAAGAACGGCGCTCCCATCAGGCTGAGCGCAATGCCCAGACGCAATTCGGTGACCAACGGCAGCACCCGGCACAGGCAATCGGCCACCAGCACCAACAGCGCGCCGACCAAAGC
>JBARAF010000070.1:0-2532 GCA_049791695.1 Croceibacterium sp. | reverse complement strand
GGTCCATGTTGGCCTGCACCTTGAAGATGAAGCCAGTCACTTCATCGCGGTCTAGGCTGACCGGGCCCTCGTTCGACGGCTGCGGGCGCGGCGGCGGGGCGAACTTCGCGATCGCCGCAATCAGCTCCTCAACGCCGAAGTTCTTCAGCGCCGAGCCGAAATAGACGGGCGTCATGTCGCCGTGGCGATAGGCTTCGATGTCGAATTCGGGATAGCCGCCGCGCGCCAGTTCCACTTCCTCCGCCACTTCCGGCGGCAAGGGGTCCGCGTCGCGCTTGCCCAGGAATTCCTTGCTCGGCCCTTCCGGGCGGCTGGTCAGGCCGGTCTCGAAATCGAGCACGCCCTGGAATTGCCCGCCCATGCCGACCGGCCAGGCCATCGGCACCACGTCCAGCGCCAGTGCATCGGCCACTTCGTCCATCAGTTCGAAAGCGCTGCGGCCTTCGCGGTCCACCTTATTGACGAAAGTGATGATCGGGACCGAGCGCAGTCGGCAGACTTCGAACAGCTTGCGCGTCTGCGGTTCGATGCCCTTGGCCGCGTCAATCACCATGATCGCGGAATCGACCGCGGTCAGCGTGCGATAGGTATCTTCCGAGAAATCCTCGTGCCCCGGGGTGTCGAGCAGGTTGAAGGTGATGCCGTCTTTTTCAAACGTCATGACCGAGCTGGTCACGGAAATCCCGCGCTGCTGCTCGATCTTCATCCAGTCAGACCGGGCGCGCCGAGCCTGCCCGCGTGCCTTCACCTCGCCCGCAAGATGGATTGCGCCGCCTTGCAGCAGCAGCTTTTCGGTCAGCGTGGTCTTGCCCGCGTCAGGGTGCGACATGATCGCGAAGGTACGGCGATTGCTCATGGTTGTTGCCCGCACGGTTACCCGCGCAGTTCCGCCCCCAGCTTGGCCGCAGCGGCAATCACCTTGTCGGCAATGCCTTTCAGGTCGGCATCGGTGAAGCTCTTTTCGCCCGGCTGGAGGGTAACCTCGATCGCCAGCGATTTCTTGCCTTCCGGCACGCCCTGGCCGCGGAAATCATCGAACAGCCGCGCATCGGTGATGCTGGCCTTGTCCGCGCCCTTGATCATGCGCACCAGATCGCCCGCA
The DNA here is from genome assembly GCA_049791695.1 of Croceibacterium sp. Lineage (GTDB taxonomy): Bacteria > Pseudomonadota > Alphaproteobacteria > Sphingomonadales > Sphingomonadaceae > Croceibacterium_C. The sequence continues at coordinate 1,430 of JBARAF010000070.1, read as the reverse complement.
GGCAGGTCCACCGGCACCAGGAACGCGAAGTCGCGCAGCACTGCCTGCAGGGCCGGGGGCGCATAGGCAGGCTTGGCGAAAGCAGCGCCCTTCTTCGGCGGGACCGCGTCAAGGAACAGTTCCACTGCCATCACCGGCGCATCGATGTCGAACGCCTTCAGGGTGTTTGGATGCAGCGCACCGAAGCGTGCCAGCACCGTCTTGGGGCCCAGCCGCAGCGTGCCGGACTGGCCGGGGTGGAACTGGCCACCGGCCTCCCCCATCACTTGCAACTTGTCGACCGGCGCACCTGCAGCGGCCAGCAGAGCTTCGGCCTCCGCCTTCGCGTCATAAGCGTCGAACGCCACCGGCTTGCCCGTGGCCCAGCCGCGCGGGGTCTTCTCACCCACCAACAGCACGGCCAGCGCCAGCCGCTCGTCGCTCGCACCATTATCAGCGCGCAGGTACCGGCGGCCGATTTCGAACAGCCGCAGCGCAGCAGCACCCCGGTCCACATTGCGGCGGGCGGCGGACAGCAGGCCCGGCAGCAAGGACGGGCGCATGGCCTTCATGTCTTCACTGATCGGGTTATCCAGCACCCACAGCGGGCCCTCGGCGAAGTGACTGGCCTCGGCTTCCGGAAGGAAGGACCAGGTCACCGCTTCGTTCAGCCCGCGCGCTGCCGCAGCGCGGCGCAAGCGGCGTTCCAGCAGCTGTTGCGGGGTCGCAGTCGGGCGGGCGACGCCATCCACGCGCGGCAGGGCCACGCTGGCCACCTTGTCGATGCCATGCACGCGCACGACTTCTTCCACGATATCGGGCGCACCCATGATGTCCGGGCGCCAGGTCGGGGCAGTCACGGTCCAGTCGGCAGCCACGGCAAAGCCGAGCCGTTCGAGGATCGCCTTCTGCTCGGCTTCCGGCACGGCCACCCCGCCCAGCCGTTCGGCCAGCGTGGGATCGTAAGCGACCTTCGCGGTATCCAGCGGCGGCTGGCCCACGCGGACCACTTCGGACGCCTCGCCCCCGCAGATCTTCAGGATCAGCGCGGTCAGCAGGTCCAGCCCGGCATCGAGGAATGCCGGATCCACCCCGCGTTCGAACCGCGTGCGCGCATCGGACGACAGGCCGAGGCGACGACCACTTACGCCGATACTTTCCGGGTTGAAGTAGGCAATCTCCAGCAGCACGTCGGTGGTGCCTTCGGTCACGCTGGAATGTTCGCCGCCCATGATCCCGGCAATGTCGTGTACGCCGTTGGCATCGGCGATCACCGTCATTGCGGCATCGAGGGTGTAGGTCTTCTCGTTCAGCGCCTGCACCTGCTCGCCGTCCACCGCACGGCGGGCGACAACCGGGCCGGTCAGCTTGGCGAGGTCATAGACGTGCGCCGGGCGGCCGAAGGCGAGCATCAGGTAATTGGTGACGTCCACCAGCGCGCTGATCGGACG
>JBARAF010000069.1:0-1932 GCA_049791695.1 Croceibacterium sp. | reverse complement strand
GTCGATGAGGTTCTTGTTGAAGAAGTCGACTTTGCCGTCTGGTGTCGCTGACCAAACCATCGCCGGAATGGTGCTGATGACCAGACTGAGGCGCTTCTCGCTTTCGCGGACAGCGGTCTCACTGTGGCGCACCGCCGCCTCGCTGTCCCGCAAGGCGTCCTGGGCCCTCTGCAGATCATCAATGTCGACGTTGACGCCGAACCAGCGCACTACCCCGTTGACGTCGGTGACCTTGCGCCCGGAGAAGTAAAACCAGCGGTAATTTCCGTCGGCGCCGCGAATTCTCCCCTTAAGAGAGGTCCGGTCGGAATGCGCGAGATCCCGCTTCCAAATTTCCACCATGCTTGGAATGTCATCGGGGTGATAGAACTTGAGAAATCCCCAATCGAGAATCTGTTCGGCAGAGGCACCGACATAGTCGGTCCAGCTCTGGTTGACGAAGTCCGCACTACCGTCGGGCTTGGCTGACCAGGCGAGGACCGGCAGCGAGTCTATGATCAGTTTGAGGTTTTGCTCGCTGGCCACAAGCGCCGACTTGGCGCCTTCGAAATCCGTCTCCGCGCGTTTGCGATCTTCTATGTCCAGAACTACGCCATACCACTTGATAACCCGTCCACTGGCATCGCTGATCGGTTTCTGGCGTAGTGTGCACCAGCGGAATTCGCCATCATGGCGGAGCAATCGTCCCTCCACTTCGCGTGGCTGGCCGGACGACATGATGTCTTGCCATTCGGACAACAGGTGCGCCGTGTCGTCGGGATGGAAGATTCGATAAAATCCCAACCCTAGGATCTCCTCCGACGTCAGCCCAACGAAGTCGCAGAAGTGCTGGTTGACGAAGTCTAGCAAACCATCCGGCGCGGCCGACCAGACGATAGCTGGGATGGTGTTGATCGTGAGGTTGAGCCGCCATTCGCTCTCGGCCAAGGAGGCTCCGGTCGGCCGATCGGGTCGGTCGTCCGGTGGGTCAGTGGCTGCACTCCGGTCGCGCAGTTCGCGGCAGGCGAGGCTGGTCTGAGCGGCGCCGATGCGCAACCGCAGCCAGTCACCCGCTCTTGGAAAGTCCGCCGACCTGCTTCCCGCGACCAGAGCCCCAATGCTGGCCAGTTCGCCCAATGGGGTGGAGACCGTGGTCCATTCCTCGCTCCCAAGCCCCAGCATCGACGGCGCGCCATGCGTAGATGTGCTGAACCATGCCGAGATTGCCTCCGCCATGTGGGTGGTTTTGAAGCGCGTCTCCAGTCGCGAGCTCATTCGCAGAAACATGTGTTCGGTATTGGCAAAGCGAATGCCCACGAAATCGAGATTCAGCATATGAAGGAGGCAATCGAGGATACTTTCCACGATGGCCGTGGGATCCAGTCCGCCCCAGGTCGACGACAGACCCATCAATAGAGCGACATCGTCTGATTTCGGGCCGGGATCTTCCTTGCCGTCGCGCTGCGAGACGCCGGTGTCGGACACAAAGCTCTGACTGCTCACGGCTCCTCCAGTGCTTCCACGTCCATAAGAACGGTACTACGTGCGACCTCGTGGCATCTACCTCAACCAAGGGCCTGCATAAGCACTACCATGTGCTAGCGCGACCGGTGATGACCGGGGATTTTGCTGCCACCATAGCCATACCATCTCCGCAAGTTCGCAAAGTCACTCGACCAACGGTCAGAGTGCGTCGTCCATTCGCTACCATCGGCTGACCAAGGGCAGGTTGCCGCACGCGTCGACGCCTCCGATAGTTCATCTGTCGCTGGAGGCCCACATCAAGTCAGACGACGCCACTACCAATTTCTGCTCGGACACATGATGTGACCAAAATTACTGGTGAGGGAAATGGCATTTCATTCGGGTGAAGCTGTGTGGGTTCAACTGGTGAGCGCAACACACTCAGCGGACTTCTCCGCTGGGGTCTGATAGAGCAAGGTCTTTCTGGGG
>JBARAF010000068.1:0-9937 GCA_049791695.1 Croceibacterium sp. | reverse complement strand
GGCCGAACCTGGCCAGCGATGCCTGTTCCGCGTCGGCCAGGGCACCCAGCACGAAACGGCTGGCCCCGCCCTGTTGTTCCACGCGTTGTCGATCGCATAGTTTTCCGCCGCCGCCGGCATCGGCAGGCAAGCCGCGACGACGGCCAGCACGGCAGATGTAAAGAAGGGGCGGCGGGACATGGTCCGCGAATGCAGCCTCACCCCTTCCCCAATGGTTGCCGAACACGGTTGCCGGGCGGTTCACCATGTTTGCAAGGGCCGCGATGGCACCGGTCCGGAGGCAACGGCTCGACACGGGCAAACTACGTTGTATCACGTAGGTATAGAGGGGGAGTTAAGCTTGGTCGCACTGGTTTGCACGGTCGCCTACCTGGGTCTGGAGGCGCGCAGCGTGGAGGTGCAGTGCCAGATCGCCCCCGGCTTGCCCCGCTTCAACGTCGTCGGCCTGCCGGACAAGGCAGTGCGCGAAAGCCAGGAACGGGTCCATTCCGCGCTGGCGGCCATGGGCCTGTCTTTGCCGCCCAAGCGCATCACCATCAACCTGTCCCCGGCCGACCTGCCCAAGGAAGGCAGCCATTATGACCTGCCCATCGCGCTCGCCCTGCTGGCAGCGATGGGGGTGACGGATGCCGAACAGCTGACTGAATATGTTGCCGTGGGCGAACTGGCGCTGGACGGGCGGATCGTGGCCAGCCCCGGCGTACTGCTGGCAGCGCTCCACGCCAGCGAGAAGGAACTGGGGCTGATCTGTCCGGCCGCGCAAGGGGCGGAAGCGAGCTGGGCCAGCGGTGTGCCGGTGGTGGCCGCACCGGGGCTGGTCAGCCTGCTCAACCACCTGAAGGGTACGCAACGACTGCCCACTCCGACGCCCGGCGAGGTGGAAGACCCGCGCCACGGGCCGGACCTGAAGCAGGTCAAGGGGCAGGAAGTGGCCAAACGGGCGCTGGAAATCGCCGCGGCCGGTGGTCACAACCTGCTGATGTGCGGCCCGCCGGGCGCAGGCAAAAGCCTGCTTGCCAGCTGCCTGCCCGGCATTTTGCCGCCGCTGTCCCCCTCGGAGGCATTGGAAGTGAGCATGGTGGCCAGTGTCGCCGGCACGCTGGAAGGCGGCCGCCTCAGCCGTACACGCCCATTCCGCCAGCCGCACCATTCCGCCAGCATGGCAGCGCTGACCGGCGGTGGCCTGCGCGTGCGTCCCGGCGAAGTGAGCATGGCCCACCTCGGCGTACTGTTCCTGGATGAACTGCCCGAATTCCAGCGCCCGGTGCTCGATTCGCTGCGTCAGCCGCTGGAAACGGGCAAGGTCGATGTCGCCCGCGCCAATGCACACGTCACATACCCCGCGCGGGTACAACTGGTGGCGGCGATGAACCCGTGCCGCTGCGGCCAGTTGGGCGATCCGGCACTTGCCTGTTCGCGCGCGCCGCGCTGCGCCGCCGATTATCAATCCAAGGTGTCCGGCCCGCTGATGGACCGGATCGACCTGCACGTGGACGTCGATCCCGTCAGCGCCGCCGACCTCGCCCTGCCGCCGCCTGCTGAAGGCAGCGCTGAAGTGGCAGCCCGCGTCGCCGCCGCCCGCCGCCTGCAGGAAGCGCGTGGCATCCGCAGCAATGCCGAACTGGATGGCGACAAGCTGGAACTGCACGCCACCCCAGACGAAGCCGGACGCAAGCTGCTGTTGCAAGCGGCAGAGGCCATGCGCCTGTCCGCCCGCGGCTACACCCGCATGCTGCGCGTCGCCCGCACCGTGGCCGATCTGGCCGGAGCGGAAACCGTGGGCCGTATTCACGTGGCCGAGGCGCTCAGCTATCGGCGGATGGCGCCAAGGGGGTGACAACCCATCGCGCTGAAACAAGATCGGCGCGGCAGTAAAGGAAGAGTTGGGGCGGAGCATCTTCCCTCGGCATTCATCAGGCTCCACATTCACCCCATGACCAAGCTTCCCACCTATTTCCTCAGCCACGGCGGCGGCCCCTGGCCGTATATGGATGGCCCGTTCCGCCAGCACTATGACCAGCTGGAGGCCAGCCTGAAGGCGATCCGGGCTGATCTGGATGCCGCAGGTGCCGCTGCGCCAAACGCTGTGCTGGTGATTTCCGGCCATTGGGAAGAACGCGATTTCGCCCTGTCCAGCGCGGCGCAGCCGGGGATGGAATACGATTACTACGGCTTCCCCGAATACCTGTACCACGTGCATTACCGTGCGCCGGGCTCGCCGGAACTGGCGGAACAGGTGCGCGCCCTGCTGGCCGATGCCGGCTTGCCCGCGCGGCTCGATCCGCAACGGGGCTTCGATCACGGCACTTTCAGCATGATGCAGCCGCTGTACCCGGAAGAAACGATGCCGGTGGTGCAACTGTCGCTGCACGCCAGCCTGGATCCGGCGCTGCACCTGGCACTGGGGCGGCTGCTCGCCCCGTTGCGGGAACAGGGCGTGCTGATTGTCGGCAGCGGTCTGTCCTACCACAACCTACGAATGATGGACCCGCGGGCGCAGGAACCTTCGGCACAGTTTGACCAGTGGCTGCAGGCCGTGCTGGTTGGCCGCAGCGGCAGTGAGCGATCCGGCTTGCTGACCCAGTGGGCGAAAGCCCCGGCGGCACGGCTGGCGCACCCGCGTGAAGACCACCTGATCCCGCTGATGGTGGCCGTCGGCGCTGCCGAACAGGAGGGAGGTGCCTGTGTCTATCACCAGCAAGACCTGCTCAATCACATCACTGCATCAAGCTTCCGCTTTGGCGAAAGTGCCATTCCGCAAATTTGAGTCGCATCAAAGTCACCCCCCGCGAATCGGGCCATAGGGTACACGCGGTCCTAACAAGGGGGGATCACCGGGGCATCACGATGCGGCGGTCCGCTCCCCTCACTCCAGGATCGACAGTGCTCCTGGAGGGGAAATTTGATGAGCTATCCGAAATTTCTGATGCTGGCGCCGATGGCCCTGCTGGCCGCCTGCAGTTCCGCCGTTGATCCAGAATCAGTGAAGGAAACCGTGGGCGCGGTTCAGGCTGCGCAGCTGGAAGCCATTGCATCGGACGATATCGACGGCGCGACGGGCATCTTCCATTCCGATGCCGTGATGTTGCTGCCCAACGGCCAGAAGCTGACCGGTGCCGAAGCAATCCGCGCTGAATTTGAAAAGATGCTGGCGGACAAGGCTACGGCGATCACCATGACCCCGGGTCAGGCCTGGGCATCGGAGGGCGGTGACCTGGCGATTACCACGGCATCGGCCGAATATACCTCCACCGGCGCGGACGGGAAACCGGCCACGGTGAAATTCGACAACCAGACCGTATGGCGCAAAGCCGACAGCGGCCCCTGGCTCGTCGTATCCGACCTGAATTACGTGCATCCGGAGGCCCCGGCCGCCGCTGCTGCACCGGCCGCCAGGTAAGGCAGCCTGACGAGCTTCCATCCTGCTTCGGCGGGTTTGGGGGAGGGGGACAGGAAACCGTGCCGGGCATCTGGCGGTCCCACACGGTCCTGTTCTCCTTGCAAGACGGCTGGGTTGCTGCCCTTCACTCCCCGGCAGCAACCCAACCGCAACGCATTGCATAATTTCAGAAAAACTCAGCAGCCCTGGTCTGACCGGGGCTGCTTTTCCGTGCTGGTATGGCTGCGATGCGGCCCGCTGCGATCTTCCCATGCGAGATCAGCCCAGCACAATTCACGCCCATCAGCCGCGCGCACAGTGATCGGCGCGATCGGCTGATGGTCGCGCGCATCGACCAGCACCGGGTTGCACGGCACCGCCATGGTGTACTTTTCACCCCACTGGCGCAGCGCCAGCATTGCCGGCAGCAAGTCGCGGCCCTTTTCAGTCAGCCGGTATTCGACCTTGCGCCGGTCATCCTTGCACGGGACACGGGTCAGCACCCCATGATCGACCAGCTTGGCCAGCCGTGCTGCCAGGATATTGCGGGCGATGCCCAGCTGGCCGGAAAATTCTTCAAAATGGATCAGCCCGTTAAAGGCGGCGCGCAGGATCAGGAACGACCAGCGTTCCCCCATCACCTCAAGCGCCGGGGGCAGGCCGCAAATGGCAGCGCAAGATGCATCCTCGATCGGTTTGGCCATGGGCGCATTCTATCTGATTGGCGGCGCAATGCCATGCTGGCCCGAACATTTGTCCGCGACCGTTGCATTATTGCTGACATCGGTATAGGTAGCGATCAGAAACCTTATCTGGCGCCCCTGCCCTTCACATCTCCATCGGGGCGCGAGGACTGGCCCCCGCGCACCCCCCTTACGTGCGGGGGCCTTTGTCCTTCAGGTTTCCAGACACTCAGGCAGGTCTCCAGTCACTCAGGCCAGCAGGCCGGCATCCACCAGTTGCCGTTCCAGCGCGTCCGCGCCGGTAAACAGGTGCGCCTGCCAACCCCGTGCGCGGGCGGCGGCAATGTTGTGCGGGTTGTCATCGGTGAAGAACAACGCCGCCGGAGCCACTCCAAACCGCTGTTCGGCAATCTGGTAGATTTCCGGATCGGGCTTGGCGCACTGCTCGTCACCCGACACCACCACGTCGCTGAACAGGTCCAGCAGGGGTTCCGACGCGCGGAAGGCGGGCCAGAAATCGCTGCCGAAATTGGTCAGCGCGAACAGCGGTACGCCCGCTTCCGCCAGCCTTTCCAGCAGCCGGCCGGTCCCGGGAACGCGGCCGGGAATCGTTTCCTGGAAGCGGGTGGCATAGGCATCGATCAGGTGGGCATGGTCAGGGAACTGCGCTTTCCGTTCCGGCACCATGTCCGCCAACGGGCGGCCCGCATCATGTTCGAAATGCCAGGCTTCGGTGACCACGTTGGCCAGGAACCAGTCAAGTTCCACCGGATCGGCAATCAGTTTCGCAAACAGATGGCGCAGATCCCACTGGATCAGCACCCGGCCAATATCGAACACCACTGCCTGCGGCTTCATCACGCGGATCCCGGACACACAAAGAGCCCCCGCAATGCGGAGGCCCCTTGAAAAGACCAATCATCCGCGACGCGAATCGCGGATGCGGCGATCAATCAGCCCTGGCGGGCCTTGAAGCGGCGCTGGGTCTTGTTGATGACATAGACGCGGCCACGACGACGGATCACGCGGTTATCGCGGTGGCGGCCCTTCAGCGACTTCAGGCTGTTGACGATCTTCATGGTTCTCAATCCAAAAAAGAACAGCACCGGAAGCGCATCCCGGTGCCGGAAATTCGAAGTGCGCCCCTACCGGCGGGGGCGACCTGAGTCAAGCAGCCCAGGTCAGTCGGAGTGGCGGATTTCGGCCAGCTTACGCTCCCACGCCAGCGCATGGGTAACAATTTCATCCAGATTGGCGTGCTGCGGCACCCACGGCACGGTGGCCTTGATCCGCGACGGATCCGACACTAGCGAATCGGGATCACCTGCGCGGCGCGGGCCCATCACCCGTTCAAGTTTCAAGTTGGTCACCCGGTCCACCGCGTCCAGCACTTCCAGCACGGAAAAGCCCCGGCCATAGCCGCAGTTCATCGTCAGGCAGCGGTCGGGCTGTTCGATCAGCGCCTGCAGCGCGAGGACATGGGCGGCGGCAAGGTCGCTGACATGGATATAGTCGCGCACTCCGGTGCCATCGGGCGTTGCGTAATCGGTGCCGAACACGGCCACATTGGCGCGCTTGCCCAGCGCGGCTTCCACCGCGACCTTGATCAGGTGGGTTGCCCCGGCGGTACTCTGCCCGCTGCGCGCTTGGGGATCGGCCCCGGCGACGTTGAAATAGCGCAGGGCGCAGAAATTGAGCGGATGGGCCGCGCTGGTATCGGCCAGCATCTGTTCGGTCATCAGCTTCGACCAGCCATAGGGATTGATCGGCCGCCGGGGTGTATCTTCCGTCACCGGCGAAACATCCGGGACGCCATAGGTGGCCGCCGTGCTGGAAAAAATGAAATGCGGCACCCCGGCCTGCACCGCCGCTTCGATCAGCGCCCGGCTCTTTACCGTGTTGTTGTGATAATACTTCAGCGGATTTTCGACCGATTCCGGCACCACGATGGACCCGGCAAAATGCATGATCGCCCGGGTACCCTGTTCGGCAAAAATCCGCGCCAGCAGCGCCTGATCCTCAATATCGCCTTCATAAAAAGGCACGCCATCGGGCACGGCGAACCGGAAACCGGTGGTCAGGTTGTCGACCACCGCCACCGGCCATCCGGCATCTTTCAGGGCGAGGACTGCATGGCTGCCGATATAACCGGCGCCGCCGGTAACGAGGACGGGAATCGTGTTGTTCATGCCCACCCCCTAGCACCATTTTGCAACGCGGTGGTTAATGGCACGGCCACCGGCAACCGGATATGCTGCCCCTGCAACCGCACGCCGTCTCAAAGGTAAAGCGATCATGGTGACCAGGTTCCTCCCCGCTGCAATTGCCGCCGCCCTGCTGGCCGGCTGCACCACACCCTATGCATCGCCGGTGGAGGTGACGCGCTTTTCCGCGCCAGTGACAGCGCGGCTGGGCAGTGGCACCATCTCTGTCCGCGCAGCACCGGGCGCGCCGGGCGGAACGCTGGAATTTTCCGCTTACGAACAAGCCGTGACGGCTGAACTCGTCCGTCTGGGATATACACTGGCGCAAAGCGGCCCAGCCGCACAGGTCGCCGAAGTGCGCGTTGGCCGGGTGCAACTGGCACCGGGGGAACGGCGCGGCCCGGTCAACGTCGGCGTAGGTGGATCGACCGGCAGTTATGGTTCTGGCCTGGGCGTGGGTATCGGCCTGGACCTGACCCCGCCGCCCAAACCGGTGATCCAGACCGAACTGGGCGTGATCATCCGTGACAACGCAACCGGGCAGTCGCTGTGGGAAGGGAGGGCAAACTTCGGTGCCAGCACCGACAGCCCGCTGGCCGATCGTCAGGCCGCCGCCGCGCGTCTGGCCGCGGCTCTGTTCGGCGGCTTTCCGGGCGCGTCGGGACAGACTATCACTGTCAAATGAACCCAATCCAGATCAACGCCGCCTTCGACAGCGGCAACATCGAAGTCCTGTCCGTCAACGGCGCATCCGCCCGGCTGGCGATTCGCAAGGACCGCCAGTCCGACTTCTTCCAATGGTTCCACTTTCGCGTGTCCGGCGCCGAAGGCCGCGAACTGGAACTGAAGATCACCGGGCTGAATGCCTCCGCCTATCCCGGCGGCTGGACCGATTACAACGCAGCCGTTTCGGAAGACCGCGAATACTGGGGCCGTGCCGACAGCAGCTTTGACGCGGGCGAAGACGGCGGCACCCTGACGATCCGTTTCCTGCCGGAAACCGACCTTGCCTGGTTCGCCTATTTCGCGCCCTATTCGCAGGAACGGCACCATGATCTGGTGGCCGATGCGGCGACCAGCGAAGGGGTGACCTATCGCCTGCTCGGCCAGTCCATCGACGGGCGGCCGATCGATTGCCTGGAAATGGGTGAAGGCCCGGTGCCGGTATGGCTGATCGCCCGCCAGCACCCCGGCGAATCAATGGCCGAATGGTGGATGGAAGGCGCGCTGGACGTGCTGTGCGATCCGGCAGACCCGGTGGCCCGCGTGCTGCGCGCCAAATGCCGCCTGCACCTGGTGCCCAATTGCAACCCGGACGGCTCGTTCCGCGGGCATCTGCGGACTAATGCCGTGGGGGCCAACCTCAACCGCGAATGGGCCGACCCGACGCCTGAACGCAGCCCCGAAGTGCTGGCAATCCGCAACGCGATGGACGCCAGCGGCGTGCGGTTCTGCATGGACGTGCACGGGGACGAGGCGATTGCCGCCAACTTCCTCGCCGGGTTTGAAGGCATCCCCGGCTGGACCGACCAACTGGGCGGCGAATATGCCCGTTACAAGGCGATCCTTGACCGCCGCAGCCCCGATTTCCAGACGGTGAAGGGATACCCGGTCGCGCCTGCGGGACGGGCCAACCTGACCATGAGCACCAACCAGATTGCCCAGCGGTTCGGTGCCTGCGCGATGACGCTGGAAATGCCGTTCAAGGACAATGCCGACCTGCCCGATCCGGACCAGGGATGGAGCCCTGAACGCAGCCGCCTGCTGGCGCGCGATTGCCTCGCCTCGCTGGCGGAGTGGCTGGCGTGAAATCTGTCTGGGTGGCTCTGGCCCTGCTGCTGCCTGCTTGCAGTGGCAGCGGAGCCGCCGATGCGCCTGACCGGCAGCCGGTGCCGGAACGGATCGTGCCGTGGGACAGCGTCGTTTTCACCAATTCGTCGTGGGGCCGCCCGGTCAATTCGTGGCAGGTCAATGCTGATGGCACCGGTTATTGGGCGGAAACGAAAAGCGCCAATGGCCAGCCATTCGGGCCCTACACAGTCGTCTATCACGATCTGGCCGTGGGCGAGGACGGGGTGCGCAAGCTGGCGCTGATGATGGGCGACATTCCCGATCCCGCGCCCAGCACCACCGGCTGCAAGGAATTTGCGACCGACATGAATTACGGCCGCCTGACCATTGCCAGCGGCCCTGCCCTTCGCTCGGTGGAGTGGAATGCCGGGTGCCATGATGCCGAATACCGCCTGTTCATGGGCCAGCTGGTCGCGGCCGACCGACTGGTGGAACAATGGGGCCGCGCCGCCCCGGTATCGCGCGAAGAAAAGGGCAACGAAGCAAAGGGCAACTGACGAGCGATTCGTCATTTGCCTGTCATCAGCGACGTGCTATTAACATCGGTGTGAGCAGCGCCCATCCCTTCCACCATCCCATTGCGGTCGATCCGGCGCAGATCGATTTCATGGGCCACGTCAACAATGCCCATTACCTGACCTGGGTGCAGGAAGCGGTGATCGCCCATTGGCGGCGCTTCGCCCCGGCTGAAGCAGTGGCGCAGCATCTGTGGGTCGCCCTGAAGCACGAAATTACCTATCGTCGGCCCACCTTTCTGGGCGACAGCGTGGTGGCGCAAGTGGTGCTGGAAAAGGTCCAGGGCGCCCGCGCTTTTTACCAGACGCTGATCCGCCGGGGCGAAGAAGTGCTGGTGGAAGTGCAAAGCAGCTGGTGCTGCCTGGATGCCGAAACCAAGCGCCCCACCCGGGCTGCGCCGGATGTGATCGCACGCTTCTTTGGCTGATCAGCCCAGGTTGCCGGGACCAAAGGCGTAAGGCAGCAATTCCGACAGGCGCACCCCGCGCACATCATCCGGGCCGCAGCACCAGATCAGCGGATCGGTGCCGCCCAGATCGGCCAGTTCGTACAGCACCTGGCGGCAGCGGCCGCAGGGCGTGACCATGTCCGGCCCGCTGGCCACCACGGCCACTTCCACAAGCCCGCCGCGCACTCCGCCGCCCAGCGCCTTGGCCACAGCCACGGTTTCCGCACACAGCGACAGGCCGTAACTGGCGTTTTCGACATTGCAGCCAGTCAGCACGCTGCCATCGGCAAAACGCAATGCCGCGCCCACGTGGAACTTCGAATAAGGCGCATAGGCACCTGCCATCGCCGTGCGGGCGGCGGAAATCAGGTCTTCCAGCGCCGGGTCTGCTTGTTCGCTCATGGCTGCACCACCACCCAGCGCAAGGCGGAACTCGACGCTTCCGTGCGCAAATGGGCATTGGCCGTCCACAAGGTCCAGGGCCGACCGGCATAGTCGGGCTGCAACCAGTCGCGATCCAGCCAGAGGTTGCGTTCCAGCCGGCTGGAGATGTGATAATGGTCTTCGAACGCGGACGAAATCTTCAGCACGGCCGGTTGTCCCACATGGCCTTCCACCTGGTTGAGGAAGGTCGTCAATTCGCTCTCCACCGCTTCTTCGCTCATCGGATCGGCACAGTCCACCGCCAGCCGGTCAAGGGCAATGGCCGGCGGCAGGTCCGTCCCGCCGCGCGGCACGATGGTGACAAAGTTGGCCGCTTGCCGGTCTGCCGGGATGCAGGGATCGTAATCATGCACCGCGCCATAACGCAGGCCGCTGCCCTGCGCGCCGCGCAGGTTGCGGGCAAACGCCACAT
>JBARAF010000067.1:0-13560 GCA_049791695.1 Croceibacterium sp. | reverse complement strand
GGAAGGGGGTCGGAAGGGGTCGGCACCGGGGTCGGCATGGGGGTCGGCATAGGGGTCGGAACCGGTCAGAAATGGGTCGGAAGGGGGGTCGGAAGGCAGTTCCTCGCCCGCCGCTACGACGATTTCCTTTCGCTTCGACGCCGGGCCGACATGCTCGACGCGAATGCGTTTGGTTTCGAACAGCCTTTGCATTGCCGCTTCGAAGCCGGATCGCTTGAACGATTTGCCAGCGGCAGTTTGCGCGAACATTAGCGCGGCGTGCGTGCGTGACGCCGGGTGCGCCGACACGGTGCGGCCCTGCGCTGTGAATTCTGCCAGCAAACGCATGAACAGTTCGTCGGCAGCCGCTTCGGCCGCAACCCTGTGGGAAGGTCCGTAACTCACTTCGGCGACGAGTTCGACAGTGCAGCTTGTTATCGGATCGCCGTCGTCGTCCACGCCAAGGAACACGGTATTGAGCGTAAAGGCGTGTTCTTTTTCGTCGTTGCCGTCCTTTACCTTGTCCGCTTTCCAAGTGCGCCCGGTGTCCTTCCGGCTAACGAAAATCACGGCGTCTGCTGCGTCGAACAGGCTTTTCATTCCGCTAATGCCGCGCGTTTCATCCTTACCGGTATGTGCGACAAGCACGACGACGCCGCCGATCATGGATTGCAGGGACAGCGCCCCGGCGACGTTCGCGGCGCGTAGCTTCGCGTCGTTTGGATCGTCGTCGCCCGCGCGTGCGAACGTATCGACGATAACGACGCCCCCTTTAGGGCAGACTTCGGCAAGCGCCCGTACGTCGTCCGGGTTGGTTAGCTTGAATGTGTCGAGAATGACGCGAAAGCCGTCCGGCAATTCGCGGCGGTTTCTAGTTTCCCATGCCAGAACGCGGTTGCGAATACCGGCTTGCCCTTCGAGCGCGAGATACACGACGTTGGCGGGTTTCGTGCGGTAGCCGAACCACGAAGGGGCGTCGGCGACGGCGCAACCCATGTCGATCGCGAGGAAGGACTTACCCGACGCGCTAGGCCCGTACATGACGGCTAGGCCATGCGCGGGCAGCACGCCTTTTATGATCCAGCGCAGGGGCGGCAGCGCCCGTAGATCGGCTGCGCTAAGGGGCTTGTACCGCTGTTCGGCCGGGCCGACGGGCACGCCGACGCCGGACAACCAATGCGAACCGTTCGCCGTCATGCCATCGAAATTCGCGACGGGCTGTTCGTTGTCGAATGCGCGCCGGATCGTGCTAGCGCGGTAATCCGCACGGTTTCGCGTCTTGTCGCGTTGGCCTTGCGGACTGCGAAGCCAAAGCCGTTCGATTTGGTCCGGGCTTTTCGTGTAGAATGCGAGCAAGTTCACAAGGGCTTGGTCGATTGCCGAACCGGACTTGTCGCTGCCGGGCAACGCCGATCCGTCGCCGTTCCAGAGTCGCACGAACTTGTCGCCGTTCGCCGCCTTGGCAGCGCGTTCGTATATCGTGTCGTCGGCTTCGGTAGCTTCCCGATAGAAGGTGCTGGCGTCGCCCGCTGGCGAAGCGGCAGGCGGGGCCATTTCGTGCCATAGCTGGGATAGCAATTCCTGCCGTTCCACGATTGGCGCGTCGTTCACTACGTCGCCGGTCATGGTGAAAAACCGGCCGGACGGGTACAGTTCGACGCAATCGCGCCGCCTGCCTGTGGGCACTGTCCCGCGAACGATTATGTGCACGCCTTGCCCGGACGGCGAGCGTTCTGTGTAGCTGTTGAAAGCGGCGTATATGGCGTCCTGCCGGGCGCGAATTGCCGGGTCGTCTGTCGGGTCTATGTCGATACCGGCAAAGGGATCGTCGGCCGTGAAAACGAAACCGATACCGTCGTAATCGCCAGCGGCCGTACATGCGTCGTCGAACGTCGCCCATGTCGTAGGATCGGAAACGCTGGCAAGCCTACCGTCGTGCGGGTTCACGGGCAGCTTGGCGCGCTTGCCGCCGCGATCCTCGTACTTCCAACATACCCATTGGACGAACGGCCGCATGTCGGACGGAATGCGCGCGAACGGGCTTGTAGGGACAGGGTGCAAAATGGCTGTCACGGATCAAGCGGCAGCCATCGGACGCGCGGCAAGCCATGCGTCAATATCGGCCGAACGCCAGCCGACAGCACGTTCGCCTAGCTTTATGGGGCGGGGGAATGCGCCGTCGTCGCGTGCCATCATGGCATAGATCGACGCCCGGCTAAGGCCGACGTAGCCCGTCAGTTCGGGCATTCGCATTACTTTGTTGGACATGCTTGGTCCTTCCTCAATCACGTTGGATAGAGAAAAGACGAAGAACCGGGCTTAGTGGAAGGACATAATTGCTACGTTAGAACAACGGTTTAAACTTACGAAGCAAGCGACGATAACAAGCTTCGACGCTGTACTTATCTAGTTTCGATAAGTCCCGCGCGGCTTCGCTGGCAGTACGATAATTTCCGCTATTCTTACCGGCGAGCGCAAGTTCGATAAATGCGGAATCGTTGTGCGGTTTTGCGCCGCGCTTGGCGGGGTCCGGCTTCACGAAAACATGATCGGGCGGGGGAAGATGATATTCGACAGACATTACGCGCTAGCTTTTGCGAGCGGCACGACATTGTTGCCCACAGTAGGGGGGCGTTCGCAGTACGCTGCCCAATCCGCCATTAGCAGCGCCCGCTTCGGCAAAAGCGTGCTGCGCTGATATGCGCGCTCGACAGCATCGGGCAACCTGTGGGCAAGTGCGTGTTCGATCACTTCGCGGGGGTGCGCCGTCATGTTGCCAGCGAATTCGCGGAACGTGCTGCGAAAGCCATGCGGTACAACGGGATCGCCCGACACGCGATCAACGAACTTCGGCGTTTCGCCATTCATGCGGCGAACCGTCATGGACAGCGCCATGTCCGACAGCTTGCCGCCGCGCGTTGCTGCGAAAAGGTACGGAACGTCTTTGATCCGGGGTAGCGCCTTCAAGAGCGCGATTGCCGCGTCCGACAGCGGCACGTCATGTTCGCGGTTCGCTTTCATGCGTGCGGCCGGGATCGTCCAAACCTTCGCGTCGAAGTCGATTTCGGCCCAAGTCGCGCCAAGTACTTCCGATGATCGTGCGGCCGTTAGAATGGCGAATTCGAGCGCACGCGCCGACGTTCCTTCGCGCTTACGAAGATCGGCCATGAATTCGAAAATGCGCGTGTACGGCAACGACGGTTGGTGGCGCTTTGCTCGCGATCCGTCGCCTAGCAGCGGTTGAAGGTTGCCCTTCCATGCGGCCGGGTTGTCGCCTTCGCGGTATCCCATAGCCTTCGCGTAATCGAACACCGCTTCCATACGGCCCCGGATGCGGCTCGCGGTTTCGTGCTTGGTATCCCAAATCGGACGAAGGACGGCTTCAACGTCGTGCTTCGTGACTTCGCCGACAGGACGTTTGCCAAGCGTGGGGTACACGTAGGTTTCGAGCGTCGAAGTCCACTGCGCGATATGCTTGGGGTTCTTCGCATTCTTCGTCTTGTTCGCGATCACTACGGCAGCGCAATCGGCAAACGATTTCGTGCGGGCGCGCTTTTGCCGTTCGGCGTCGGCTTGCGCGTCTTTTTCGGCAAGCGGATCAATGCCGTCGAGAATGAGAAGGCGAGCCTTCGCCGCGCGCTTGCGGGCTTCCTTCAAGTCGAGCGTGTTTGCGCTGCCAAGCCCCATATGCCGGGAACGTCCGTGCAGCTTGTACCGGAAAATGTACGACTTAGTGCCGGTTGGCGACACTTGCAGATACAGCCCGCCGCCAAGGCCATAACGTCCCGGTTCGGATTGCGACTTCGCCTTCGTTACCTTCGATAATTCCTGCGACATTTGGTACGCCCTTGTACGATAATGAGTTCGGTTTCCCGACCCACACCTGAACCCACACCTTGATAGCAGATCGTACAAGATTGGAATAGACGCATTTGGACGCTAAAAACGTAGCATAACAGGGCACTTGGCGACGTTTCTAGACGCTACTGGATCGCCCTAGATATGGCGGAGGCGGACACCCTCTCCGCCAGTCCTTCCAGAAATCAGCCGTTTTTTAGCCCGTTTCGTGGTGTGCCAGCGTGTCACGATGTGCGGCACCCCAAGTCGGCGCGATCTGACACGATTGTTCCGTTAAGCGGATCATCGTGCCCTGGCACACCCCTGGCACACCCTCGTCACCTGCCCTGCCCTGATTGGTCAGGACCATCGGCGCTCGAACCATTTTCGAGCCCTCAGGACCACGTTCGGCGGCCCCTCATGCTTAACCGGAAGGCTCGTTCATGCACGATTTTCGCGAGACCAGCCTCGGGCGGGGAGCCGGCATCGGGCTTTTCAACCTGCAGTGCGGCGTCAGCGTCGGTGCGGGATCGGTGTAGGCCATGCGTGCGTAGGCGATAGCGCCCAAAATCGTTGACAAGGCTTTCTCTACTGAATAAGTTGAAAAAAGAGGTGTGATCTGGCCTCAACGTTCAAACAGATCCGCGGATTTTGACCAGGAAGCAGCTTGCTCCGCGTTACCAATGGCTAAAGCGCGCGATGCCCAGGCGACCACGCTCGGCGTCGTGTTTCCTCCTTCATGAGGTGATACGATGCGCATGACCAAGACACGTTAGGCTGGCAGCGCCGCACGCCCGGGGCAACCGCGCCCTGGCCCGCCAACCGGTTCGAGAAGCCGGTGGTCCGCCGCAACGGCCCGGATTTCTTCCGGGCGTGCAGCCTGCTTACCCGCCTCCACACTGTTTTCCGGCCCCTGCGGAGCATTCCTGTGCCCGCACCATGCACAGGTCGCCAGCCGATGAATTTCCAGCAATTGCGCTATGTTCGCGCGGCGGTTCAGAATGATTTGAACCTGACGCGCGTCGCCAGCCAGCTGTTCACCTCGCAATCGGGGGTCAGCAAGCAGATCAAGGAACTGGAGGCGCAGCTTCGCCTCGAAATCTTCGTCCGTCGTGGCAAGCGACTGGTCGGCCTGACCGAGGCCGGGCAAAGCGTGGTCCAGGTGATCGAACGGTTGTTGCAGGAAGCCGACAACCTGACCCGCCTGTCGGACCAGTTCGCGCAGGCCGACCGGGGGCGGCTGGTGATCGCGACCACCCATAACCAGGCCAGTTACGTGCTGCCGCAGGTGTTGCTGCGGTTCAGCCGCGACTTCCCCGAAGTGGAAGTGGAACTGCGGCAGACCAACCCGCGTGAGATCGTTGAACTGCTGCTGCGCGGCGAGGCCGACATTGGCATTGCCACCGAAGCGCTGGAGGATCAGCCGGAGCTGCGCTGCTTCCCGTGCTTTACGTGGGACCATGTCGCCGTGGTGCCGCCGGGGCATCCGCTGGCGGAGCTGGACAGCGTGACGCTGGCCCAGATCGCCCGGCATCCGCTGATAACCTATGGCTCCGATTTTACCGGCAGGTCGAAGATCAATTCGGGGTTCGAACAGGCCGGGCTGGAACCCGACGTGCGGCTGACCGCAGTCGATGCCGATGTCATCAAAACCTATGTCCGGCTGGGCATGGGTGTCGGCATCGTGGCGCAGATGGCGGTGGAGGACGATCCTTCGCTGGTGGTCCTCCCCGGTTCCAGTGCGCTGTTCCGCCCATCCAGCACCAAGGTGGCGATCCCGGCAGGCGCGCTGCTGCGCGGCTATACCTATCGCCTGATCGAGGCGCTGGCCCCGCACCTGAGCGAGCGCCTGATCCGCAAGGCGGCGGCCAACCCGGCCCTGGCCCTGCCGCAGGACCTGCGCCCGTTTACCGAACGGGCGGACCTGCGGTTCGGCACTGACTTTGCCCCAACAGACCAGAAAGTGGCAGCATGACTTTGATCCACCGGCGCCAATTTCTGACGGGAGCGGCGGCATCGTTGCTGCCCGTTTCCGCATTCGCCGAAACCATCACCCAGCCCTTCGCCAATGGCGAACGACCGCTGGTGCAATTGCCCGGCAAGCGCCCGCTGATCGGCCTGACCGCGCGCCCTCCGCAGTTGGAAACCCCCTTTGCGGTGTTCAACGATGGGGTGCTGACCCCCAACGATGCGTTTTTCGTCCGCTATCACACCTCGCGCCTGCCTGACACGATCGACCCGGATGCTTTCCGGCTGGAAGTGGGCGGCCAGGTGGCCACGCCGCTGTCGCTCGACCTCACCAGCCTGAAGCGGGATTTCCCGGTGCAGGAAGTGGTTGCGGTCAACCAGTGTTCCGGCAACGGGCGTGGGTTTTTCGCCCCGCGGGTCGGCGGCGGGCAACTGGGCAACGGGGCGATGGGCAATGCCCGCTGGACCGGAGTGCCGCTGAAGGCACTGCTGGACCGGGCAGGCGTAAATGCCGGGGCGCGGCAGGTCAGCTTCAACGGGCTGGACGAAGCGCCCGTCGATACCATCCCCGATTTCGTCAAGGCGCTGGACATCGACCATGCGCGGGATGGCGAAGTGCTGGTGGCCTTTGCGATGAATGGCGAAGGTTTGCCGTTCCTCAACGGGTATCCGCTGCGGCTGGTGGTGCCGGGGTACTATGGCACCTACTGGGTCAAGCACCTGAGCCAGATCACGGTGCTGGCCGACGTGTTCGACGGGTACTGGATGAAGACTGCCTATCGCGTGCCGGACAATGACTGCGCCTGCGTGGCGCCGGGTGGCAAGCCGGACAAGACGCGGCCAATCACCCGGCTGAACGTGCGCAGCTTCATCACCAGCCATGCCGATGGCGAAGCTGTGCAGGCCGGCAAGGTGGATCTGCGCGGCATTGCCTTCAGCGGCGGGGCCGGGATCGCCGCAGTAGCCTTGTCCGCCGATGGCGGGGCCAGCTGGCAGCAGGCGCGACTGGGGGAAGACCTGGGCGGCTATTCCTTCCGCGAATGGCACTTGCGGTTGACGCTGCCCAAGGGCCGCCATGCACTGAAAGTGCGGGCAGTGGACCGGCAGGGGCAGACCCAGCCGCTGGACCCGCTGTGGCAGCCCGCCGGCTATATGCGCAACGTGGTCGAAACCGTGACGCTGGAGGTATTGTGATGCGCGTTCCCACACTGGCGCTGTCCCTGGCGCTCACCCTGTTCGGCGGCACCGCATTGGCCCGCACCGTCTCTATCGACCTGCCGCAGGACTCGGTTCCACCGGAACTGACCGGGCCGGAGGCGGAGATTGTCGCCAATACCTGCGCCGCCTGCCACTCGCTCGATTACATCACCACCCAGCCGCGCGGCAAAGGCGAGCAGTTCTGGCGCGATTCCGTGGCCAAGATGGTCACCGTCTATGGCGCGCCGATCGCGCCGGAAGATGCGCAGGCGATCGGGACGGTGCTGGCGGGCAAGTTCGGCTGAAAAAGGAACCGGGGGCGCATGCACTTCGCCCCCGGCAAGTTTCCGGTTTGGGGGGAGGATCCCAGACCTTATCGGGAAATCACCGGGCCATCGCCGGGCACGCCCACCGCGCCGCCACCGAAGGGGCCGTTGTTTTCGGTGCAGATCCGTTCGAGATGTTCGTGCGCCAGCGGACCGGGCCGGTTGACCGGGCTGACGTCGTAATGCCAGCCGTCCGGTGCATCGGCTTCGGTGAAACGCCGGGCCGGGATCGTGGCGGTCCACGGGCGGGCATAGATGGTCGGATCGGTGAAAGTGGCCAGGTAGTTGTAACGTTTTCCATCAGGCGCGAAGACATAGCGTTCCTGCACGCTGCCGTTTGCGCTGATGAAATCGCCATAGCGGCCGAACAGCGCCTTGCCGTTGATGTTGCGGACATCGACCACCAGCGTGTTGCCTTCCCAGTGGCCGGTGGAATCCCCGTTCCACAGCTTCACCGAAGGGTCGATGTGGTTCGGGTCCGTCAGCCGGATGATCCGCCAGCCGCTGTCGAACAGCAGCACGACATGGCCGGGATACTGGCGTACTTCATAGCCATGCCAGTAAAAGCTTTTCGGCACGCCACCGGGGGCGCAGCGCGCCAGCGGCTCGACATACTGCAACTGCGTGGGATTGGCGAAGTTGGCGGCAAACCGTTCCTGCAAGGCGCGGGCGGCCGGCAGGCACGGGATCTGCCCGTCCGCCGGATCGCTGACCCGGCTGGGCGCGCGTTGATCGCGAGGCAGCTTCGCCGCGCCCGACGGTTCGCCAGGGGGGCCGGCCTGCGGATCGGTGAAGCTACTCTGGTTGGAAATGGTGTTGGACCAGAACCCGGACACGTCCGGCTGGCCATCACTGGTGCGCGGCCCGGACCAGTCTCCCGACGCGATCGGGGTAACGGTCTTTTCCCAGCGGAATTCTTCCAGCGGCGTGGTCTGGGCAGCGGCGGGAAGCGGCAGCACCGCAGCGGCGGCGAGCAGCATGAAAGTCAGGCGGGCAGCCATCATTGGCTCTCCTTGTGCGGATAGGCTTGCTCGTATTCGAGCGTGAAGCAGTAATCCTCGATGAGCGTGAAGCCGGGATCGCGACGGCGGTTCAGCAGCACTTCGATGGTCCACGGGCGGCTGTAGGTCTTGGGATCGTCCAGCGTCGCGGAATAGGCGATGGTGTTGGCATCGACGAACCGCCAGCGTTCGACCACGTGCAGGTCCTCGCTGTGAAGGTTGCCCGACCGGTCAAGCCAGGTGTCGGCGATGAAGTCCGTCACATCGACCACCAGCGTGTCGCCTTCCCACTTGCCGCGGGAATCGCCGAGCCAGAATTCCTGGTGCTGTTCCGCCGGGTGGCCTGATCCATTGGTATGGATCGTGCGCACCTGATTGCCGAATTGGTGGACCAGCGTCAGGTCCGCATCGCGCTGGAACAGCTGGAACGGCGCCGGGTAATAGACGCCCCGCGGCACGCCGAGCGACCAGCATTTCAACCGCGGATCAGCCTCTGCCCGGGTGGCGAAGTTCTCCTGCCGCTGGGCCAGCGCCTGCGGCAGATAAGGGATCTGCCCGCCCTGAACGATTCCGGGCCCCGGCGGCGCATCACGGCGACCGGCATGGGGTTCCAGATCGTAATCCGCCTCGCTCAGCGTCTGCCAGATGCCGGAAAAATCGGGCTTGCCGCTGGGCAGGCGGGGAATGGCGGTGCTGGTGGCCTGCACGGACCCCACGCCTTGGGCCAATGCCGCCACCGGTGCCAGCGCCGGGGTCAGCGCGGCAGTGGCGAGCGCCGCTGCCAGCAGGTGTGTTACCGGACGCCGCATCTCAGCGCACCGGCGGCGCTGGGGCGTCCGGCGCGCTGCCGGTTTCGACCTTGTGCCCGTCCTTGAACACCAGCGTGGTGGCATAGCCAAAGGCCCCGCCATTCTTGGCGCGGAAGCCGGCGATGCGCACCGGGGTGCCCGAAGCCACCTGTTCACGGGTGATGCCCTTGGTCCGCAGCGAACTGGGGGTGCCGAATTCAAAGCCCCAGTTGGTCACCTTGCCGCTGGCATCCTTCACATCGATGTAGATCCAGCTGTGCGGGTTGACGAAGCGGGCCTTGGTCACCGTCCCTGCGATCACCAGCGGCTTCGATGAATCGAATTCCGAGGCAAAAGCGTGGTGGGCAAAGCCCGGGGCGTTAAGCACCGCGGCTCCGCCAAGGGCTGCGGCGACGGCGAGCAATTTGCCCGAGCTTGGCAATTTGCGATGTCCGGTCATTTCGGTCCTCCTCAATACTTCACGCGCAGCAGCGCACCGACGTACCGGCGGGGGCCGATGCCGTCGTATCCGACGGGTGCGTTGTTGCTGAAATCGTTGACGCTGGTGGTGTACTGCGTGTCGAACAGGTTCTTCGCGACCACGCTGAATTCGGTTTCCACCCCGCCCAGTTCGCGCGCCACGCCGATCCCGGCGTCGGTCAGGTGATAGGCATCCTGGAAGCCATAGGGCGACAGCAGCTGTTCGAGGTTGTGCGACGAACGGTGGGTGTCGTTGGCGAAAGCCTTGATCGTCCAGCCGCTGCTGCCCAATTCCTGTTCGTAGCTGAAGCCCAGGATGGCGTTCCAGCGCGGCGCGCCAACCACCTGATTGCCTGTGTTGTCGCAGAACGGCACCGTGGTGGGCACATTGCGCGGGCAAGTGGCGGTGGACCAGTCAGTGTATTCGGCATCGTTGTAAGCGCCGCCAAAGGTGATCGACAGGGCATCGCTGACCCGTAGCGCGCCGTCCACTTCCACGCCCTGCGCCCGCACGCCGGGGATGTTGCCCAGGCGCGAGCTGTAGCCGGTGCTGGATGCCGCATCGGCATAGCTGGTGACGTCCTGGTAATCGCGAACCTTGGTGTAATAGAGGTTCACGTCCAGCAGCAGCAGATCGTCGAAGAACTCGCCCTTGAAGCCCAGTTCATAGTCGGTCGTGCGTTCCGGCAGCACGTTGGCGCGCGAACCATCGTTGAGGAACGCCACCGCGCCCGACTTTCCGCCACCACTGGCGGAAGCATAGACCAGCACTTCGTCTGTCAGCCTGAAGCTGGGGTTGACCAGCCACGACAGCGAACCATCGCGGATCGGTTCGCCCGGCACGTTGGTGAAGCTGGCCCCGACCTGCGCCGCGCGGATCGCGTCGGCACTGGCATTCCCGGTGGCCACCAGCGCACCGCCGCCGATCAGGCTGGCACTGCGGCTGGTCACGCTGTCCTTCTGTTCCCAGGTGTAGCGCAGGCCGCCGGTCAGCGTCAGCCGGTCGGTCAATTCCCAGTTGGCTTGCGCAAACACGGCCTGGCTCTTGGAAACCGGGTTCTGCCAGGAAGTGGAATAGACGTTTTCCAGCGACCGTTGCAGCAATGCCAGGTTGGCTGGGGTGTTCAGGGCCGCGTACTGCGCGTTGGAGGCGTAGAAGGCACCGGCATCGCGGCCATACAGGTTGCGGCTGGTCGTCTCCGTATCGATCTTGAACAGGTACAGCCCGGCCTGGAAATCGATGTTGTCGGTCACGTCACCGCTGACGCGCAGTTCCTGCGACAGCTGTTCGGTATCTACCAGCGTGCCGCCACGGGCGATGGCGAAGCGGGTCTGTTCGCTGTCATTCTTGGCATCGAAGTGGAAGCGGCGGATCGCGGTGATGCTGCGCAGTTCCACTGGCCCCGCATCCCAGGTGGCGATCAGCGAGGCACCGTTGTTGCGCGTGATCAGCGGTTCGGCCTGATCCATGTCGATGGTGGACCAGGAACCGATGATCGGCACATAGCCGCCGAAGTAACTGCGGGCGAGGCGCGTGGAATAGGTCGTGCCGCGCACCGAACCGTCGCTCAACGTCGCGGGATCGACAATGTTCGGCTTGGTGTTGGAGTTTTCGTTGGTTTCCGCGCTGTCCAGGTTCAGCCGCAGGGTGAAGGTGTCACTTGGCGTCAGCAGCAGTTGCAGGCGGCCACCCCAACGGTTGCGTTCGTGCCAGCGCCCACCCAGCGCCGGATTGACGTTGAGGATGTCGCCGTTCTGCTTGTCGATGAAGAACGAGGCGCGGAAAGCCAGCAGATCGTCCACCAGCGGCGCGGAATAGGAACCACGGGCCTTGAAAGCGCGGCGGGTGAAGCCGGTTTCCAGTTCCAGCGAACCTTCCGGCGTGAACGACGGCGCCTTGGTGGTATACTTCAGCACGCCCAGCGAAGTGTTCTTGCCCAGCAGGGTGCCCTGAGGACCGCGCAGGACCTCGACCTGCTGCAGGTCGGTGAAGTCCTGATAGGTCATGCCGACATGGCCCAGGAACACGTCATCGACGATGGTGCCGACGGCCGCTTCCATGTTGTCGTTGCCGCTGGTCTTGCCGATGCCGCGCAAGGACACGCCACTGCGGCGGGCGTTGGGGGTGGTGGCGGTCAGGCCGGGCGCGCGCTGGGTCAGATCGGCGATGGTGAACACGCGCTGCTGCGCGATGGTTGCGCCGTTCAGGACAGAAATCGGGATCGGCACATCCTGCAGGTCTTCATCGCGGTTGCGGGCGGTGACGACGATGTATTCGTCCGGTGCTGCTTCGGCAGCCGGGGCTTCCGCTGCCGGGGTCGCATCATCCGCGGGTTCATCGGCGAGAGCGGCCTGCGGGGCGAAAGCGATAACCCCGGCAAACAGCGCGGCACCGGACAACCATGCGGCGCGGCGCGGGCGGTAGGCAGGGGTAGGAAGTAGAACGAGATTCATGGAACAGGTCTTTCTGAAGAGGTGAGGTGGCGGTCGGCGCGGCTTATTTGCCGGGCCGGTCCACGCCGCGCGTCTGGGTGGCGATGCGGAACACCGAGCCACGGCCGACGACGTACAATTGCGAACGGTCCGCCCCGCCAAAGGCGAGGTTCTGCGGCTGCTTGGGCAGCGCGATCACGCCCAGCGCCGCGCCTTCGGGGGAGAACACCTCGACGCCTGCCCGCGTGGCGACGTAAACGCGGCCCTGCGCATCAACCGCGATGCCATCGGCGCCGCTGGCCGGACCTTCCGGTAATTGTGCGAACCCTGCCAAGCGGGCGAAATTGCGCCGCGCGGTCAGGCTGCCACTCGGCTGGACGGTATAGGCCAACAGGTTTTCGCCCCAGCTGTCCGCGACATAGAGGGTCGTTTCATCCGGGCTCAGCACCACGCCGTTGGGGCGCGGGATATCGGTGGCAATGCTGGTCACCTTGCCCTTCGGATCGCGCCAGTACAGCGCGGTAGGCGGCTGCACCCGCGCCGCGCCAGGCTGGACCGGCGGAACGACGCCGGGATCAGTGAAATAGACATGGCCGCTGCGCGACAGGGCCAGATCGTTGATCCGCCCGAACAGCTTGCCGGCAAAACTCGCCGCCAGAACGCGCGGCTGCGGTGCGATGACGGCGATGGCGGGCTTGGTGGTCTGCACGGCCAGCAATTCGCCCTGGCCATTGATGGCCAGCGCATTGGGGCCACCGGCCTTGTCCACCAGCGTTGAAATCGCCCCATCGGTGCCGACCCGCACCACGCGGTCCGCGCCGTTTTCGGTGAAGGCAATTGCGCCGTCAGCCAGCGCCACCGGCCCTTCGGTGGCGACAAAGCCTTCGCGGATCACTTCAACGCGGGTGCCGGCGGCAACCACGCCGGGGATCGCCGGGGTTGCAAACTTGCGGCCATTGAGCGTGCCGCCCTGCTTTTCGTAATCCTGCACGCCGACTGCGCCCGGCACGGTGAAGCCCTGCTGCGCCAACAGCGCGGCGGCGCGCTTGGCCCGGCCTGCATGGTTGGAAACCGGCACCACCGCGCGATCACGCGGGATGAATGGCAGGAACCGGTCCAGCTCCGATGCCTGGATGTTAAGGAATACCGGGAGGCCGCCAATCGCGGTGATTTCGTCTGCCCGGCGCAGGTCGATGAACACCACCTTGTCCGGCGTGGCGATCAGCGCATCGATCTGGGCGCGGTTCAGCACCGGAACGGCATCGACTGCCGGTGAGGCAACCGGTGACGCCTGTTGTGCTTGAGCTGGAGTTCCAGTTACTGCAGTCAGCGCCAGGGCAAAGCCAATCCCGCCAACAAGCGGAGAAAGGCGGCGGATAGTTCTGGTAATGCGCAAGGTAAAACCCCCAATCAAAATGTGATCTTGGGGGTAAAGCTGGATAGTGATTATCGGAACGAAGCAGATTGCATTTTAATATGCCAATTCGTGCTAATTATACGGAGATATGGGTAGGTATTCATTCGATTGACGATATTTGTGCGGCTTCAGCT
>JBARAF010000066.1:0-1559 GCA_049791695.1 Croceibacterium sp. | reverse complement strand
GATCTCCGGGATTTCCTCCGGGTCAACACCTTCCAGGATCTCAAAGAGTTAAACCGCAAAGTCAGTCTTTGGCGAATCGAGAGGAATCAGAGGGTCCATCGTTCCACCCAAAAGGCTCCCATCGAGGCCTTAAAGGAAGAAAAGCTCAAGGCCCTTCCAGCCATCCCCTACCGCCCTTATCGGGTCGTTCTGGCTTCCGTCAGCAAAACCGGTTTTATCGAGTTTGAGACCAATCGCTATTCCGTCCCTTCCTCCTATGCGCAGAAGTCTTGTGAGATCTTCGCCTATCCGGACCATCTCGAAGTGATGATTAAAGGGAATCGGATCGCTTCGCATCGAAGAAGTTTTGGTCGAAAGGAAAAGATCGAACATCCTACCCATCGGGAGACACTCTTGCGGATGACTCCCCAGTTTAAGTCTCAGAGAATCTATCAGTTGATGGATCAGATGGACCCGGCTCTCCATCACTTCCTACACGAGGCGGGGCAGGAAGGCCACAACCCCTTGGATATCGCCTATGAGTTGTTCAAGTTGCTCAAGCATCTCTCCAAAGCCGTGATCCTCTCTGCCGTCCGGGAAGCCAATCGTATCGGAACCTTCAGAATCCGATACGTTCAAAGCCTCCTTCAGGTTCCCCAACCTCAACCCCCAAACCCCGTCTACCCTCAACAAAGCAAACTCTTAGACATTGACTATGAAAGGAGGAATCTGAAAGACTATGATGAGCTTCTCTGAACTCTGGAAGTATTTTAGGCTGCTGGGAGACCCTGACTCCCTCTCCAAAGAGGATTTAGCGTTCTTAGAACGATTCCTGGCCGAACAATATCAACTGAGAGAAAAAAAGAGAATCCAATACCTGATGCGAGCCTCCGGAATCAAAAGAGTCAAACTCCTTAACGACTTCGACTGGACCTTTAACCCCAAAATCCCCCGAGATAAAATCATGGAGTTTCTTCACACCGACTGGCTGAAGAAACCCTGCCACCTCGTCCTCATTGGCCCCGCAGGGGTCGGCAAGACTCACATCGCTACCGCCATCTGCCATGATGCGATTCTCAAAGGCCATCAGACCGTCTTCATCCCCCTCTTTGATCTGACCGCCAAACTCGCCAAAGCCAAAAACCTTTATAACCTCATCGATTTTTATGCCAAAGTCCCTATCCTTTGCCTCGACGAACTGGGCTATGTCTTACCTTCCAAAGAACAAGCCGACGCCCTCTTTCAGATCATCTCCAAACGAACCGAAGTGGCCACCACCCTCGTCACCACCAATCTGGTCCCTTCGGATTGGGGTAAGATCTTTGACGCCGTGACCGCCACCGCCATCCTCGACCGCCTCAGTATGAATGGAAGGTTTATTACCTTTGAAGGGAGATCCTATCGAAGAAGAAAGTGAAATAGCTTGTAAAAAATAGGGGGAGGGTAAATCCAATCCAACTTCTTAGGAGCAGTTCGTCTTTTACCAGAATCGCTCCCGATGGATTCCTACATTCTCATCTCAATTTACAGGGAACCACCCCTGTTACTTTTGGCTCCCTCTCAATTGTCGCCAACAATAA